>CAYFVA010000058.1:0-11771 GCA_964346265.1 uncultured Desulfobacterales bacterium | reverse complement strand
TCATTCACGCGGAAAAATAAAGTGATTTTCATTCACAATCCGAACGCGGCATATAAATCCGCTTATACCGCGGCTTTTTCCATTTTTATAAAAAAGGCCAGAAGCGCGGGAATGAGAAAGAGCGTAAACACTGTGGAGAACACGAGACCTCCAAGGAGTATGCTTCCAAGTCCCCGGTAGAGTTCGCTTCCCGCGCCTGTGGAAATCACAAGGGGCAGCATCCCGAACGTGGTGGTGATGGTGCTCATGAAAACGGGCCGGATCCGGGTTTTCACTGATTGGGAAACGGCCTGAAGATGGGCCATCTTCTGATACCGGACATTGTTCAATGACTGGTGCACGATCAGGATCGCGTTGTTCACCACCGTCCCCACCAGAATGATAAACCCGAGCATGGCCAGGATATCCAGGGGCTGCGGTGCAATGAAGTTGACCAGCCTCAGTCCGATAAACCCGCCTGCAGCAGCCAGCGGAACGGTAAACAGGATAATGAACGGGTATATGAAATTTTCAAAAAGTGCAGACATCAACAAATAAATAATGGCCACGGCCAGAAGAAGATTCCATTTCAGCGCATTCATTGTGGTC
This sequence comes from uncultured Desulfobacterales bacterium, assembly GCA_964346265.1. Lineage (GTDB taxonomy): Bacteria > Desulfobacterota > Desulfobacteria > Desulfobacterales > Desulfobacteraceae > JAIPEK01. The sequence continues at coordinate 11,183 of CAYFVA010000058.1, read as the reverse complement.
ACAAGTTTGTCCGCGTTTCCCCCGAGCCGGATGTCGATGCCGGAAAACATCTCTTTGTCCGCCACCGACCGGATCACCTTGTCCTGAATGGTGTCCATGGCCGTCTGCAGGGGAAGGTCATCCGGCGGCGTCACCTGCAGCGTGATGTTCCGCTTTCGTTCCAGATGGCGGATGGTGGTCATGCCGTTTGCATACGAAAGCTCCGCAAAATCACCGATCCGGCCGAGCTCTCCGTAACTGTTCACGATCTGGTTGTCCATGAGATCTTCGGGTGTCCGGTAGTCGGCGTTCTGCGCCGTAAGCACAAGGTCGAGCTGGGTTTTTCCCTCGGGCCGGTACTCGTCGATTTTGCGGCCGTCCATGATGATGTCCACATACCGGCCGAAGGTATGCTCATCCAGTCCTGAGGCGGCCAGTTTTTCCTTGTCCGGCACGAGCCGGACTTCCGGATAACTGGTTTCAAGAGACGGGACGGGACGGATCTGGCTGCCCGGCACCGCCTCCATGATCGCTCCGTACAAGGACTGCCCGGCCGCTGCCATTTTCTCGAGGTCGTCGCCTCTCAGATCCACATCAATGGTCCGGCCGCCGCCGAGGTCCTGCTGGAAAAGACCGGTCTGGAATGCATGCCCGAACATGTCCGGCATGGAATTCACCACCCTTGAGAAAAGCGGAATCAGCTCTTTGGCGCGGGTTTCCTCATGGCTCACCCCGCCTGCGATGGTGAACCGCTCCATGCTGATAAACCAGAGATCCTCGATTCCGGGGATGCCGTCGGCTCCGGATTCATTCATGTACGGGGCGGTCTGTTTCTCGATGTAGTCGGCAAGAGACCGCCGCTTTTCCACGGATATACCCGGCGGCGGCACAAGAATAGTGAGTACCAGGTTCCGGTTTCCCGTGGGCAGGTATTCAGGGTCCGGTACCAGGTTCTTTGCGATATAGACCGCTGCCAGCGTCATCACCACCACGCACAAAAGCCGCGTAAACCAGTTTTTCAGCGTGATGCCGGAAACCGTCATGATCACAAAGGAGATGAACCTGCCGAAAAGGGCGAGGATATCGAACCGGGCAAACACGCTTTTCTTTCTTTGCTTCCATTGGTCGGAAGTTCTTGCAGTGCCTCTTTTTTCCCGCCACAGATAGAGCCGGTTGAGAAGGGAGGGAATCACCGTGATGGAAACCACAAGACTCAAAACGATGGAGAATGTAATCGCGATGGCGATATCCTTGAACAGCTGTCCCGCCTCTTCCTCCATGAAAATGATGGGAAGAAACACGGCCACGGTGGTGGCTGTGGAGGCGAGGATCGCTCCCCACACTTCTTTGACCCCGTCATGGGCCGCCTGGAACGCGGATTTTCCCATCATCCGGTGCCGGTCGATATTTTCAAGCGACACGATGGCGTTGTCCACGAGCATTCCCACGGCAAAGGCGATACCGGCCAGGCTGACCACGTTGATGTTCCTGTCGAACGCCCAGAGAAAAATAAAGGTTCCCATGGCGGAGATGGGGATGGCCACGGCAGTGGTCAGGGTGGCAGCCGGGCTCCGGAGAAATATGAACAGGATCATAACGGCAAGGAGCGCGCCTATGAGGACGTTGTTCTTCACAAGGTCGATGGATTTGAGAATATACGGGGAATCATCATGCACAAGATCAAAATAGAGCCCCAGGTCCTTGAGAACCGTCTCGTTCATCTGTTCGACCCGCTCTTTGACCCGCTCGGTCAACTTCACCACGTTGGTTCCCGGTTCTTTGCGCACACCGATGGCGATTACGTTTTCCCCGTTCTGGCGGGCAACAAAATCGACTTTTTCATACCCGAATTCCGCACTGCCGATATCCTTGAGCTTGACGCGCGTGGATCCGTCGTCGAACACAACCGTCTCCAGCGCATCTTCGGGACTCTGGAACCGGCTCACCGTCCGGATCCGGTAGCTGTTTTTGCTGATGTCCAGCTCGCCTGCGGACACGTTGGAGTTGGCCGCGCGGACGGCGGAGATCACCTGGTTGATGGTCATATGATGACGGGCAAGTTTCCCCGTGTCGATTTCAATTTTGAGCTGCTTTTCCGTGCCCCCGCCGATGAAAAGGGAGCCTACGCCTTCCACACGTTCCAGCTGCTGCTTGAGATTTTCTTCAAAATAGGTTTTGAACGTGTTGATGTTCCGTCCGTCCTTGTCCCTTGTTTTGAGCATGATCCAGGCCACCGGGTTTCCTTCGGCGCCGGAAGCCTCAAGCACGGGTTTTTCCACGTTCTGCGGGTATCCGGACACTTCGTCGAGTTTGTTGGAAACCCGCAAAAGGGAATTGTCAATATCAACGCCCACCTCAAAGGTGAGCGTGACTGACCCCATGTCGCTGTAGCTCGAGCTTTCCATCTTGACCAGATTTTTCAGCCCTTTGAGCTTATCCTCCTGCCGCTCGATGATCTCCTGCTCCACCTCGGTGGGAGCGGCCCCCGGCCATATGGTCCTGATACTGATTTTGGGTTCCTGGACATCCGGGGTCATCTGCAAGGGGAGTTGAGAGATACCGATGCCGCCGAAAAGGATCACGAGGATCACACCCACGGCAACGGAAATGGGCTTGTTGATGGCGGCTCTGATAATATCCATTTACCGCTCCCTGACGATTTTCACGGCCTGGTCGGGCCGCAGCCGTTCATTTCCGTCCACCACCACGGCCATTCCCTCACTCAAGGTTCCGACTTCCACCCGGGCGTTCGCCCCGGCGTACCCGATCACTTTCACCGGTATGGGGGCGGCTTTTCCGTCCTTTACCGTATATACCATATCACTTCCCTGGTACGAGACAAGCGCATCTCTTGGAAAGACCACCACTTCCCTTTCCGGGCCCGTGGGCACGTCCGCCGCCGCAGACATGTTCTCGGCCACAAACCCGGTATAGTCGAGTTTCACTTTCAGGTACAGGTTCCTGGTCCTGGAATCCGCATACGGCATAAATCCGGTCACCGTCCCTTCAAGGGTCCTGTTGAAAGCGGTGAGAAAGACGGGAATCGCATCCCCTTTGCTGGAAAACCGGACGAATTTCTCTGAAACCGGAATCTTCACACTCACTGAATCAAGCGCCCCGATCCGGGCCACTGGATTTCCCGGTGCCACCCAGTTGCCCTCTTCGACCATTTTCTCGATCACAATCCCCCGGACCGGAGAATAGACACTGCTTTTCCCGATTTTGATCCGGGTCATCTCGATTTTCTTTAAAAGGGCGCTTTTCTGTTCGAGCATCGCCTCATAGTCAAACTTGAGATCATCATAGGAAGACTCGCTTGCCGCCTGTTTTTCAAACAGTGTTGCATACCGGTCGACATCCTGTTTCGCCTTCTTGATTCTGACTTCCAGCTCATCCAGCTGGAATTGCTCATAAGCCAGTTCCTTTTCAAGAAGGACGGTATCCGTGCTGACCAGCTTCTGTCCCTTTTTGACCACATCCCCCTGTTCAAAAAGCGTACGCTGCGCTTTGCCGGAGATTTCCGCGGATACCAGGCTGATCTCTTCAAAATACACCGTTCCGTTCATCCGGGCGGTTTCAGCGGACATCACCTGCTGTGTCTTTGCCGTGACCACATTGGCAGGCCGGTCCTGCTCCGCCCCTGACACGGCGGACACGGACAACGCAATAAAAAAAAGGATAAAAAATCCCGTATACCGGTTCATCCTGAACTCCTTTTGTCAATTGATATGAAAGTCCGTGTCAAATTTGCCGGAAACTTTCATTATACTTTATGTCCGAAAGAACATCACTGTTGAAAAAATATCCATCCCTTTTATCATGCCGGACCGGGAAAACCAAGACGGCAGGGCATAAAACAAGATTTTTATCCGCCCCGCCGTATCTCTTTGACTTTCAGGGCGATAACCGGCAGCCAGAGGGAACAGCCGATAAAATTGAAAACCACGATGGAAAAAGAATGGATAATGATGCCGTATATGCCCCAGAGAAACAAACCCGAGGCCAGCATCACAAGGAATTTGAGCTTTATACTGGTCACATCCTTTGTGCGGTACGAATACAACAGCTGCGGGGCGGCGCTGAAGGTGGTCAACGCCCCCGCCAGAACCCCCAGAATCTCTATTGCCGGCATGGCGGTCTCACTTTCTTTTCGGTTATACTTTTCCTTTCCGCCCGTACACAGGCGAACCGGTCATAACTGAATAAAGTAAGTGTTTCCCCATCCGTGTCAATCCTTTTCCTGCAAAGATCTTTCACTTGAAATACATGGAGGCGTTCACCGCCTTTTGCCAGCCCCGGTATAAAGTTTCCCGCTGCTCTTGATCCATTTGCGGGCTGAACACCCGGTCGCTGGTCCAGCTCGAGGCGGCCTCATCTTTGTTCTTCCAGAACCCTGTGGCGATACCTGCGAGAAACGCCGCACCTAACGCGGTGGTTTCAATACAGTCCGGCCGTTCCACTTCAGTGCCCAGTATGTCGCTTTGAAACTGGAGCAAAAGATTGTTGGAGACCGCCCCGCCGTCCACCCGCATTTTCCGAACCCGGATGCCCGAATCGATCTCCATGGCCGACAGCACATCCCGGCTCTGGTATGCCAAAGACTCAAGCGCGGCCCGGATGAAATGCTCTTTGGTGGTCCCGCGGGTCAGGCCGAACACAGCACCCCGTACATCCGGTTCCCAGTACGGCGCGCCCAGACCCACGAACGCGGGTACCACGTAGACACCGTCAGTATCCTTGACCCGGGCGGCATAGGTTTCCGAATCTGCGGCATTCCGGAACATCCGCAGCCCGTCCCGCAGCCACTGTATCGCGGATCCGGCCACAAACACCGATCCTTCCAGGGCATATTCCACCGTACCGTCGAGTCCCCATGCAATGGTGGTCAAAAGCCCGTTCTCGGATGTAACCGCTTTCTCTCCGGTATTCATGACGGCAAAACAGCCGGTGCCGTACGTGTTTTTGGCCATACCTTTGTCAAAGCATGCCTGGCCGAAAAGGGCGGCCTGCTGATCGCCGGCAATACCGGCCACAGGAATTTCAAAACCGGAAAAGGCTTCAGGCGATGTATACCCGTAAACTTCAGAGGAGGGTTTGACTTGCGGCAGCATGGAGGCGGGTATTTCCAGGTGTTCAAGAAGTTTTTCATCCCATTTGAGTTCGTGAATATTGTACATCAGCGTCCGGGACGCGTTGGTGCAGTCGGTGACATGCACTCTTCCACGGGTCAGCTTCCAGATCAGCCAGGTGTCCACCGTTCCGAACAGAAGATCGCCCCTTTCCGCCTTTTCCCGGGCCCCTTGCACATTGTCCAGAATCCATTTGATTTTTGTGCCTGAAAAATAGGCATCAAGCAAAAGTCCGGTCTTCTCCCTGAACTCGTCTTCCAGCCCCCTATCTTTCAGTTGTCTGCAGATATCCGCTGTCTGGCGGGATTGCCAGACCACGGCGTTGTAAACGGGAAGCCCGGTATGCCGGTCCCATACCACAGCGGTCTCCCGCTGGTTGGTAATGCCTATTGCATGAATCTTTTCCCCGGAGATATCCCGGTGGGATACGGCTTCGGCCACCACGGACTGAACGGACGACCAGATTTCCATGGCATCATGCTCCACCCAGCCGGGTTTTGGGAAATACTGTCGGAATTCTTTCCGGGTGACAAGAAGGATTTCTCCGTTTTTGTTGAAAACAAGCGCCCTGGAACTTGTGGTGCCCTGGTCGATTGCCAGGATATACGCTTTGTCTGCCATTGGCTTTCTCCTCCGTCAAATATACATGAAAATTTCCGTATGAGGTCTGCGCTTTATTGTGACGGATAAGGCGCAAACAACACCATCAGCCGGTCTCAGCAGCTATGGATGACACCGCTTTGAATGCGCTTGCAATAGAAATCCCGGAGCCTGACTTCTCCCGTTTCCAGTCCTGGTGGGCGAGAATTCCGCCTGCCGCGTACAGCCTGGGATGGAACACACCCCCGTTTTTACCGATCGGCCTGAAGCTCTCGTCCGTCTCGATTCCCGCCCGGTTGACCGGGTGTCCGGCCGGGTGAAAAAAATCCCTGTGATACCAGCCCGATCGATCCGCAGGCTGACTCACCGGAATATCAAAGAGCATCTCCCGGATGCTGCCGTCCCTGACGCCCAGCCCCTTCCCCATGAAGCGTCCCGTCGCCAGGATCAGATACTCCGCTGTTATCGTTCTTTTTTGAAACCCTTGTGTGACAGTAAACACAAAAGCACCATCTTTATCCATATCGATTTTTTTCACCATTTCCGGGATAACGAGTATTCCTGCGTCAGCGGCCCCGGAAACAAATGCCTCCTTCATTCTGAGACCCGTGACCGACGGAGACTGGGTGGGAATTTCAAAAACAGGCCGGTCCAGGATCGTTTCGACCTGCCGCCTCAATTTTTCAAACCTGTAGATTCCCAGCACGGCCGGAAGCCCGACTGCATCCACCCCGTCTGCAAAGGGCTTGATCCTGTCGGCAAAAGCCTTGAGCACATCCGGTTCCTCCAGATCCCAGGCAAGACGCTCACAGAGGAGGTCTCCTGTATTTTCCTTTCCCGGAAATTCAACTGCGGCGGTCTTACTATCCGGCAGTATCTGCTGAAGAGGCCCGGCCGCCTGCTTTGCCCCGAACCCCTTGAGCCCCTTGATCTCGACGATCAGTATCCGTTTTTTTCTCTCCACGGCATCAACCCCTGCGGCCATGGAGGACGGAAAGGCCCAGGTGGATTTCAGGGTACCTGCCGGTGTAATGATATGCCGGTTTCGATCCGTACCCGTGTGGTACCGGATACCGCAGGAATCCATAAACCGGGTGAAGGCATCGAATCCGCCTTGTATGTCTGATTGTGAAACCCGGGCATACGGGTGGCATGGTCTTGATGCTGCAATGGCCCGTATGCCCTGCCAGGGATCGGAAAAAACCCGGGGAGGTTCTCCCGGCAGGATACTGAAAAGATCAAGACACCCGCTGGCAAAACCGATCTCCGAGGGTTTCCCCAACTGCACTGTGGAAATTCCCTTTTCCGCGGCAAACACGGAAGCTGCAGTTCCGGCGGTACCGGCGCCGATCACGGCAAGGCGGGTCGATTCACGGAGGATTTTCATTTTTTCGTTCATAACGGATCACTGAAAGTTTCAATTCCGAAAAACCCGCACAAAAAACTCTCCTGCAGCTCCACACGCATCAGCTCACTGTCCCGGACAAGGGGCTGAAAGCCTTTCCAGCGCTCGTTGACAAATCGCCGGATCTGTTTGATACTCTGTTCCCCGTCCAGTTCTCCGATCCTGCAGAGGTATGCCGCCAGCCGGAAAGAACAGAATGTGCCCTGGCAGGGTCCCTTGCCGATACGGCTCCTGCGGGCCACTTCCTCCAGGTCCGGTGAAGCGCCCTCCGCTTTGAGGGCCTGTACGATGCGGTCCACCATGAATTCGGACACCATTTCACATTCGCAGATCAATGTCCCCTGGAGTTCAGATTTGTTCGCCCGGATTTTCGGTGACCTGCCGGGTTCGGTCCACTCTCCCTTGGCGCTTTTGGGCAGCGGAAGACTGCCGGTCATGCACGGGCGGGTGTTGTTCAGGCGCTGTGCCACCAGATCCGAGGTCTTTTCCGCCATCAGGCGGAAAGTGGTGAGCTTGCCTCCTGTAATGGTGATAAAGTTTTCCACTCCGTCGGGTTCATGTTCGAGCAGCGTGTGATTCCGGCTGACACTGCGGCCGTTACTGTTCCGGGCACTGACAAGGGAACGCACTCCTGAATACGCCCGGATGTACCGGGTGGTTTCAAGCTCGGGCACCATCACGGCCCCTTGTTTTATGATTTCGTCCACTTCCCCGAAAGTGGGGCGGATGTCATCCAGATCCTCGATTTCAACAGAGGTGGTGCCTGCGATACAAACCGTGCCGCCCGGAGCCAGGATATCTCCATCGGACGCCTTGCGCAGACGGTTGATAACCCGGCTGCTGATCCGGTCCTGGGTGATTAGAAGCGTTCCTTTGGAGTAGATCATGGAAAGTGCCGCACCAGCCATTTCCGCCACTTTGCCCGCCCAGGCGCCGGTTGCGTTCACGTACTGGAGAGCGCTGATACTGCCGGATTCCCCGGTTTTCGTATCCGTCACACGGGCGCATTGGATCACACCGCCCCGCATATCGAACCCGGTCACCTTTTTGTTGCGCAAAAGACGGGCTCCGTTGGCTTCAGCATCAGCAACATTGTCCAGTGAAAGCATGAACGGATCCACGGTGGCATCGTTCACCCGGAAAACGGATATTGCATGTTCCGTGACACACGGCTCCATGTGACGGATCTGTTCCAACGGGAGTTCTTCGGCGGGGATGCCGTACTTTTCACACATCCTTGAGAAATCTGCGATATAGCTTTCCTCATCCCCCTGTACCGCCACAAACAGACCGCCCGTTTCCTCAATGCAGTGAGGGGCGAGTCTTTTTAAAAGGCTGTTCTCCTTGCCGCAATCCACAGCGGTTTCCCCGTCCTTGCAAACGTACCTCGCACCGCTGTGCAGAAGCCCGTGATTGGCGCCGGAAGCCCCGCAATTGATATCGCCCTGCTCGACAAGTATACAGTTGATTCCCCGCAGAGAAAGATCCCGGGCGATTCCGGCCCCGCTGATTCCGCCGCCTATGACCAATACTTCGGTTTCTATTTTCATGTTCTCATTCATTCGGCCCTGTTGTCCTGCCCTCTTGTACAACGGGGTGCCCGTCACCCCACCCGGATCCGCAGCCGCTCCTATCTGCGCTGTTTCACCCTTTACCACACCCCCGAACCGGTTTTCAATTGGCTTCTATTTTGGCGGCACACCTGACTCCCCTGATTTTCCGAAGAGTCCTTTTATCTGAAAAGCTCCGAATATTGGCCATACCCCTCTTTCTCAAGGTCCGGGCCGGGAATGAACCGCAAAGAAGCCGAGTTGATGCAGTATCTTTTGCCCGTGGGCTGGGGCCCGTCGTTGAACACATGGCCAAGGTGCGAGTCCCCTTCACGGCTCCTGACTTCCGTCCGTGTCATGAACAGACTCGAGTCCTTTTTTTCCACCACGTTGGAAGGCTCCAGGGATCTGGTGAAGCTCGGCCAGCCCGTTCCGGACTCAAACTTGTCAAGAGAACTGAAAAGCGGCTCGCCTGACACGATATCCACGTAGATCCCCGCCTGTTTGTTGTTCCAGAAGGCATTGTCAAACGGCGGTTCAGTGGCGTCTTCCTGTGTCACCCGGTACTGAAGATCGGTGAGCTTTTGCCTGAGTTGTTCATCAGAGGGTTTGACAAAAGAGCTTTCTTTTGTTTCGCTGCCGATGTCTCCGATTTCCCGGTCTTTCCAGGCCTTTTCAAGGGACTGGTCCCGCCCTGAATTCCACCGGTAAAACTTGTACCGGATGGAATTGGTTTTATAGTAATCCTGGTGGTACTCTTCCGCCTTGTAAAACTTTCCGGCCTCCGTCACGGGCGTGACAATGGATTCGTCAAATACACCGCTTGCCTCAAGGTCCTGGATGGCCTGTTCGGCCGCCTGCTTCTGCTGTTTGTCATGGTAGAATATTTCACTTCTGTACTGATTCCCCCGGTCCACAAACTGGCCGTCCGGGTCCGTGGGATCGATGTGTCTGAAAAATACATCCAGAAGCTCTTTGTACGTGACCGCTTCCGGGTCGTATATCACCCGGACCGCCTCTGCATGGCCGGTTTTGCCGGACGACACTTCTTCATAGGTGGGATTTTCCGTGTGCCCGCCTGTGTATCCGGAAATCGCCTCTTTCACTCCGTCCACCTTTTCCAGGTCCGCCTCCACACACCAGAAACATCCGCCTGCAAATGTGGCCTGTTTCAGTCCGCTTTCCTCGGTTTTCTCTTCTATCATGGTATCCTCCGTTTTTCCGACAGGCTGGGCGTGGAATCCGCCCGGTGCATCGGTTATCAAAAATGCAGCCGCCACTGTTGCCGCAAAAAGCAATTTTTGTATCGGTTTCATGTTCACCTCCTTTGATGCCCCGGTTATCCGGGCCGCCATGGCCGGATGAAAAAAGAGCATATTCAGAATATAACCCTGCTTTGGAAAATGGCAAGGATAACGAGAATCTCAAACGGTTTTGACTTACCCGTCCTGTTCAAGGCTCCGGACCAGCCCGTTTACCCTGTCCTTGATGTCATCCCGCAATTCATCCATTTTCCGGCTTTCGAATTGAGGGGCGGGCGGCAGATTCCAGGAGATTTCCCGGGCGCCGCAAAGCGACAGATCCCTGCAGGTCTCGTCCATGGTCACCACGATATCCGGGTATGCATGCTCCAGTACGGTTTCAACGGCCTGCGGCTTCCAAAACCCCATGTCGATACCCGAATCTCCCATGGATCCGACCATCAAAGGACTTATTCCTTCCCCAGGAGCAAGGCCGCCGGACAAAGCGCGGATTTTCCCGCCTGCGCCGAATGTTGCGAATGCCGCCGCCATCCGGCTTCTGCATGCATTTTCCCGGCCGACAAACAGCACCGTGGTCCGATTCTCGAAACCTATGGAAAGCGTTTCCGCAGCTCCTGCAAGATCCGCTTCCACGGCCGGGTTGTTTTCCAGATCTTTTCTGTTTTCGATGTTGCTGTACGTGAGATGGCCCGTATATTCGGCGTCAACTGCGTCAAAAAAGTATCTCGCCGTCAACCGGACCCCGTCAAACAGCCGGGGGGCCCGGGAACCGCCGGCTGAAAGCAGAAAGCCTTTTCGAATCGAAAAAGCGGGATCTTTGAGTTCCAGGCGGTACTTTCTGGCCCAGAACACCTGGCAGCGGTCCACCAGGGCCTTGAGCTGGGCGGTGATGCCGAAAAAAAACACCGGGCTTGCCATAACGATGATGTCCGCCTGTCTGAGCACCCTGTAGATCTCTTCTTCCATATCGTCGGAAATGGGGCAGAAGCCTTTTTTTTCACAGGCCTTATACTCCCGGCAGGGCCGGATATCCGCGGCACACGTATCAATGACCCGGGTTTGCGCCCCTCTTTCTTCCAGGCGGGACAAAAGATTGGTTAAAAGAAAATTCGTGCTTCCCTTTTTCCTGGGGCTTCCCTTGAGACCCACGACATACATGACCGCACCTCCTTAAAATGATCCGTACGCGATTGTAGATGAATCAGGGTGAACGGGAGGAATTTGACGATACCCCTTTTATGCTTTATTTTTCATTTTA
>CAYFVA010000057.1:0-11794 GCA_964346265.1 uncultured Desulfobacterales bacterium | reverse complement strand
AGCCGGTCCGGCCGGCCGGGATATGGTCGATTATGCTCTGCTTTTGAGCATCCGACAGGACCTCTTCCCAGCCTCTTGTCCCCTGGGCATGACGGGACTCGAATACCCCGAGCATGATCTCGTTCACCCGAACCGACGGGGCCCCTATCCGGGCATAGGTTTCAGTGAGGGAAGAGACTCCCCTGGAAGCGGCGGAATACCCATCATTAAAAAGAAGCGATGAGGGCCCGGAACGACCGGTGAGGGCCGCCACGGATGAGAAGTTGATCACCGCAGCTTCTTGAGCTTCAAGTAAAAGCGGCATGGATTCATTGAGAATCCACCGTTTGGTCCGGAGGGTGGTTTCGAGTTCAAGGTCCCACTGATCCTCGGTATACTCCCCGTGGACCACCGGCCATCCGCCCCGCTCGATGTTGTTCACCAGAATGTCCATCCGGCCGTACTGCTCTTTTATTCTTTGTACAAGGGCCTCTATGTTTTCGGTCTGTCTCAGGTCCATGGTTTCAATGGTGTGCTCGGCACCGGTATCGGCAAACGCTTTCTCCATTGATGCAAAGCTGTCGGTCCAGTCATGGCGGGTGAGTACGAGTTTTGCTCCCTGCCGGGCAAGTTCCAGGCCGATTTCTTTTCCGATTCCTTTTACAGCGCCCAGTACCAGGGCGACCTTGTCCTGTACAATCATCGAAAAGCACTCCTTGTTGCGGGTTACGGGGTAGGGTTCATCCTTGTGCCGAAAAGATGGTGCTTGATCCATTCAAAGCCGAGCTTCAGAAGTTCGGTTTCGTTTTTCTCCGCTTTCTTGCGCCATGCCTCTGCAGAAGGAATTTCGTTCAAAAGCCCGTTTTCAAACACTTCTTTTCTGAAGTTGTCCAGATCATAACAGGCCAGATAGAAGGCGTCCGCGGGCGGACCTTCGAGTTTGCCGGGCATGATCGTGTTTTTCAGGCTGATGATCTCCATCATTCCGTCATTCATCTGATTGTAGATCCGGACATCCTGGGTGTCGATCCATTCTTTTACGGTTTGGCCGCTTGCTTTTCCGAATCCCTTGCAGCCCGGATCGTTGATCAGGGCATAATGTTCGGTGATTTTTCCGGTCTCCCTTGAGCGGGAAATCGCCCTTGCAAGGGGAAAAAGCCGGCAGGAACCGGGACGGTCGGGGTATACGGCGCATCCTTTTTCCGTAACAAACGGGCAGGCGTTCCCGGCCGCGGGGTCCGGTTTGAAGCTGATGACCGGAAGCCCGGTTTCCGGTCCCTTGTGCATGCTCGTGTATTTCCGGAGAAAATCGGATGAGTGCATTTCAAGGGTATTTTTCAGCCGCAGAATGTCATAGGGGGTGAGAAACTGGTTCAGGTCTCTACAGCAGTCGTTGAAGCAGGAGTTGGCCGGCGAGCACTCGAAGGTCAGTTCGTCTTCCTCGGATACGGCCGTCATTTCGTCGTTCATATGGCTTGCCTCTCATTATATTATTCTGTTGTCAAATGTATGGAAATTTTGTATCATATCATTTTTTTGGTTGATGATCCAGATCGATTTTGCAAGCGGAAGCTATATATAGTATTGAAAACAAGAAAAAATGCATATCTAGTTGTTTCCCGGGACCGGATAAATATTTGAAAAAAGAGGCCAAAACTTTTGCTGAAAAAGCTTGACAAAAATAGGATTCCGGTGCTATTTCCTAAACATTTATGCAACAGTCAGATTTCCCGCATCCCGGGGTTTGACTTGTATTATACCGGCGATATTCAGGTCGGAAGAAGGTTCCGGCCTGCTTGGCGATAGACGAATAAGTGAAGCACAAGTCAATTGTGCAGTATGTTTAACCTAAAGTAAGGAGGTATTTAAATGCCATCTTTTGTTATTGCAGAAAAATGTGACGGCTGCAAAGGTGGGGACAAGACAGCATGTATGTACATATGCCCCAATGACCTGATGGTTCTTGAGCCCAATGAAATGAAAGCATATAACCAGGAACCGGATCAGTGCTGGGAATGTTTTTCATGCGTGAAAATCTGCCCTTCCCAGGCGATTGAAGTAAGAGGCTACTCTGACTTCGTACCCATGGGAAGCAGCATCGTTCCCATGCTCGGTACGGAAGACATCATGTGGACCTGTAAGTTCAGAAACGGTACGGTGAAACGCTTTAAGTTCCCGATCAGAACCACACCCGAAGGAGAGGCGAATGCCTACCTGGACCTCAAGGGTAAGGATCTCAGCAGTGGGCTGCTTTCTACACAGGAAGCGGATGGCTATACGCTTGTGGCTCCCCAGGAACTGGCATAGGAAAAGACTGTCAAAAGTACAGTTCAGGACTTTAAGACAAAAAAATTTGGAGGTAAATAATGGCATTACCGAATAAGCCGGTTGGTGAACTTAAAGCAGTAAGGGATCCGGAAGTTGATAAAAGAGATGTTGATGTGCTGATCATCGGCGGCGGAATGGCTGCCTGTGGTACGGCCTTTGAGATCAAGAAATGGGCCAGTGACGACCAGAAAATTCTTCTTTGTGACAAAGCGGCTCTCGAGAGAAGCGGCGCTGTTGCACAGGGACTTTCCGCTATCAATACTTATATTGGCGACAACAAACCCGAAGACTATGTCCGGATGGTCAGAAACGACCTGATGGGGATTGTCCGGGAAGACCTGGTTTTCGATCTCGGACGTCACGTGGACGATTCCGTTCATCTGTTCGAGGAATGGGGACTTCCCGTATGGAAAAAGACCGAAGATGGAAAGAACCTGGACGGGGCCAAGGGCCTCAAGAAAGAAGGTTCTCTCAAAGGCGGCGCACAGCCGGTACGGACCGGTAAGTGGCAGATCATGATCAATGGAGAATCCTACAAGAGAATCGTTGCAGAAGCCGGTAAGCTCGCACTCGGCGAAGATAACATTCTTGAAAGATGCTTCATCGTTGAAATTCTCAACGACGCGAACGACAAAAACAGGGTCGCCGGCGCTGTCGGTTTCTCCCTGCGGGAAAACAAGGTTTTCATCATCAAGGCAAAAGCCGTGATGGTGGCCTGCGGCGGAGCGGTAAACATTTACCAGCCCCGTTCAGTCGGTGAAGGAAAAGGCCGTGCATGGTATCCGGTTTGGAATGCCGGCTCTACTTACACCATGGCTCTCAGAGCAGGTGCTGAACTTTCCATGATGGAAAACCGGTTCACCCCGGCCCGTTTTAAAGATGGATACGGCCCGGTTGGTGCATGGTTCCTTCTTTTCAAGGCTCACCTTGAAAACGGCCTCGGCGAAAAATACGTGGAAAGCGAGAACGTCAAGCAGGAACTGGAAAACTACGCTCCTTACGGAACCGCAGCCATTACACCGACTTGTCTGAGAAACCATCTCATGCTCTTTGAAATGAAGGGCGGACGGGGTCCGGTTATCATGAAGACCACCACGGCCCTGGCCAAACTCGGTGAGTCCATGAGCAAGAAAGAGCTCAAGCACCTCGAGTCAGAGGCGTGGGAAGACTTCCTGGATATGACCTGCGGACAGGCCAATCTCTGGTGTGCAACCAACACCGAGCCGGAAAAGAAGGACTCTGAAGTCATGCCGACAGAACCGTATCTTCTCGGTTCTCATTCCGGATGCTGCGGCATCTGGTGTTCAGGACCCGATGAAGACTGGGTTCCGGATGACTACAAATGGGGCTACAACAGAATGACCACGGTTAAAGGCCTTTTCACGGCAGGTGACGGTGTGGGATGTTCCGGTCACAAGTTCTCTTCCGGTTCCCATGCAGAAGGTCGTATCATCGCCAAATCCATGCTTCAGTTCATCCGGGACAACGCAGGCGACGTGAGCATCAAAGAAAGTGATGAAGAACTGGTTGATATGGTGTACAAACCGGTAAGAACCTATCTTGACCATTGTGCGTACTCCACTGATGATGACGTGAACCCCAACTACTGCAAGCCTTCAGGAATGGCGCTCCGTCTGATGAAGATGACCAATGAGTATGGCGGCGGTATTGCAACGTACTATGAAACCAATGCCAAGGCGCTTGAAATGCTCATGGAAATGTTTGAAATGTTCCGTGAAGACATGGAAAATGTTGCAGCCGGTGATCTTCATGAGCTTCTCAGGGCATGGGAGATCTTCCATCGGGTGTATACGGTGGAAGCACATTGCCGTCATATCCAGTTCCGTGAGGAATCCAGGTTCCCGGGTTTCTATTACAGAACCGATTTCATGGGACAGAATGACGACGAGTGGTTCTGCTTTGTCAACTCCACATTCGACAAAGAGAAAAACGAGTGGAATCTCAAGAAAGTGCCCTATCACAAGATCATTGCCGACTAAATCGGAAACCGATCTTTTAAGGCGCTATGCTTTATAGAATTAACCTCCAGGTGTTTTTTGCGCCTGGAGGTTTTTCAGATTGTTCAGGTGCCCGAATTTCCTTTGCTCCTCTTTTGCAATTTCGCAAATCAGTGTTTGCGGGCTTACAAAATAGGAGCGAGGATGCCTGAAAGGCAACATTTCAATTCAGGCATCTGAAAGCAGTTTGATCATTTATATTTAACTCAAATGCACGGAGGGACAGCATGACAACAGATAATTCAGCCCCTTTTAACGGAAGCATCATGGTGGTTGGCGGGGGCATCAGCGGCCTTACAACCGCGCTTGAAGCAGCCGAGGTGGGGTATGAGGTCTTCCTTGTGGAAAAGGAAGCTTCCCTTGGTGGAAGAGTCGCCCAGTTAAAACACTACTTCCCCAAACTCTGCCCGCCCACTTGCGGACTTGAAATCAATTACCGCCGGATCAAGGACAATCCGAGAATCAAAGTCTATACCATGACGGAAGTGGAAAGCGTGGAAGGAGCCGCAGGAGATTACACGGTTCAGCTGAAAACTCATCCCAGGTACGTCAACGACAACTGCACCTGTTGCGGAGAGTGTGAAAAGGTCTGTGAAACGGAAATTTCCAACGAGTTCAACTTTGGTATGGATAAGAGAAAAGCAGCCTATCTGCCCCACAGGATGGCGTATCCGCAGAAATACGTCATGGACGCGGTCATGTCGGCCGAAGACCGCGAAAAGGTCAAGGAAGCCTGCAAGTATGATGCAGTGGACTTTGACATGACCGAAAAGAAATTTGATCTCAAGGTGGGATCGGTTGTGTGGAGTACGGGATGGAAACCGTATGATGCCGCCCGTATCGATAATCTTGGTTTCGGCCGTTACCAGAATGTGATCACCAACATGATGCTTGAAAGGCTGGCATCGGAAAACGGTCCCACTGAAGGGAAGATTGGCCGGCCCTCGGACGATAAGGCGCCTGAAACCGTCGCTTTCGCCCAGTGCGCCGGATCCAGGGACGAGAATCATCTTCCCTACTGTTCTTATATATGCTGTATGGCTTCACTGAAACACGCCACATACATCCGGGAGCAGTACCCGGAAGCAAAAATTTATATCTACTATATTGATCTTAGAACACCGGGCCTGAAATATGAAAACTTTTACAAAAAGCTGAAAGAGGATGAAAACGTTTTCTTTGTAAAAGGCAAGGTGGCACAAGTCGAAGAAGAGGATGGGTCAGGCAATGTGACTCTTGTTGCCGAGGATACTCTGTCAGGGGATAAGGTTCGGCAGACCGTGGATATGCTGGTACTTGCCACCGGTATGGAGCCCAATATGTCTATGGACAAACCGAATGCCGATATAAAGTTCAATCCTGACGGGTTTATAGTCAATGACTTTGAGAAGGGCGGCATGTTCGCAGCAGGCTGCGCCAATAAGCCGGCAGATGTTGTCACATCGAACCAGAATGCAACCGGTATGGCACTGAAAGCCATTCAGACCCTGAAAAGGAGGTAAAGATAGCCATGAAGGATATACAGGTATTTGTTTGTACAGGCTGCGGAATAGGGGAAACCCTTGATCTTGAAGCCCTTGAAGAGGTTCCCGATGAGGAGGGGTATGATTTTAAAACCCATCCGTTTCTCTGCAGCAAAGAGGGTGTCGACCTTATCAAAAACGATATAGAGGAAGAAGACCTTGACGGCGTGGTTATCGGTGCATGCTCCCGCCGCGTCAATTTCGATGTGTTCAAGTTTGACAACTGCGTGGTGGAACGGGTGAACCTCAGGGAAGGAGTTGTATGGCCCCATTCCCGGGAAAAATATCCTGCGCTCACAGAAGAGCAGAAGGATGATGAAGAGCATTTCGACCCCATCCAGATGAAGGCGGAAGATTATATCAAGATGGGCATGTGCCGTATTGAAAAGGTCAAGGTGCCGGAACCCTATCAGCCGGAGTCATTCTCCAAGAAAATCCTCGTTCTCGGCGGCGGCGTGACCGGAATGTCGGCAGCGCTTGATGCGGCAAAGGCAGGATACGAAGTCACCATCGTGGAAAAACAGGAAAAGCTGGGGGGATACGCGGCCACTCTGCGGCACCAGATGCCGGTGGAAGCCCCGTTTGAAAATCTGATTCCGCCGGTTTCGGACAAGCTGATCCAGGAAGTGGAAAGCAACTCGTCCATCGAGGTGAAAACCGCAACCGAAGTGGCTCGTATCGCCGGACAGCCCGGAGAATTCGTGATCACCTTTAAAAAGCCCGGGGAAAAGATTCCGTTTGACGTCCCGTATCCGCTCCCTGAAGAGATGATGTATGATGAGAACGGCAAAGAGCTGGATGCCGAAGCAATCCATGAGAAGTTCATGGAATACAATGAAGGCAAAAACGACATACTGACTCTCGACCCGGAAGGCGAGCTTTTCGGTTCGGTTGTCCTGGCTGCCGGATGGCGGCCCTTGGTGCTCGAGGGCGAACAGTATGAACACCTTTCTCTTGACAGCCCGGATGTGGTGACCAATCACGAGTTCGAGCAGATTGCCGCGAAAGGAAAAATTCTACGCCCTTCTGATGGAAAAGAAGCCAGGTCGGTTGTATTTGTCCAGTCTCCCGGAAAAGACGAAGATGATGCCGACTTTGACTACTGTGGTTCCGTAACCAGCCAGGTGGCGCTGAAACAGGCCAAATACGTGAGAAATGACTATGAAGACGGAAAGGCCTATATCGTGTATCAGCACATGAGAACCCCGGGCCTGCAGGAAAACTTCTACAAAAGTCTGCAGCAGGATGACGGGATTTTCATGACCAAAGGTTCGGTGACCGAAGTCGTTCCTTCCGGCGGATCTCTGACGGTGAACGCCACCAAGACGCTGCTTGGAGACAATCTCTCCCTCA
This sequence comes from uncultured Desulfobacterales bacterium, assembly GCA_964346265.1. Lineage (GTDB taxonomy): Bacteria > Desulfobacterota > Desulfobacteria > Desulfobacterales > Desulfobacteraceae > JAIPEK01. The sequence goes on along the minus strand of CAYFVA010000057.1, from coordinate 4,593 downwards.
AAGCGGATATGGTGGTTGTGGCCGCAGGTATGGCCCCGGCCACCAAGGATGAGCCGGTTGTGAACCTGGCCTACCGCCAGGGGCCCGGTTTCCGGGATAACGATATTTTCGGACAATATGCCGATTCCAACTATATCTGCTTTCCGTATGAAACCCAGAGAACCGGTGTTTATGCAGCCGGTGCGGTACGGAGAAGCATGACCATCGAGGAGTCCATGGAAGACGCGGCCGGCTCCGCCCTCAAGGCGATTCAGTGTATCGAGTCCGCCAACAGGGGCGTTTCCGTTCATCCGAGGTCCGGGGATATGACGGTTCCGGAATTTTTCTTTCAGCGCTGCACCCAGTGTAAACGATGCACGGTGGAATGTCCGTTCGGCGCCCTGGATGATGATGAAAAAGGAACGCCCAAGGTGAACCCCACAAGATGCAGAAGATGCGGCACCTGCATGGGCGCCTGCCCGGAAAGAATTATCAGTTTTGCCGATTACAGCATTGATACGGTGGGATCCCAGATCAAGGGCCTCGAAATCCCGTCCGAAGATGATTACGAAGAACCGCCTCTGCGGATTCTTGCTCTTGTGTGTGAAAATGACGCCTATCCGGCCTTTGATATGGTCGGCATGAATAAAGTCGACTATTCACCCAACGTTCGTATCGTGCCGGTTCGATGTCTGGGGTCCGTGAACACCATCTGGATCAAAGACGCTCTGGCCTCCGGAATGGACGGCGTGATCCTGGTCGGTTGCAAACAGGGGGATGATTACCAGTGTCACTTCATTAAAGGAAGCGAGCTGGCCAACATCAGAGTGAATAAGATCGGGGAAGCACTTACGAGCCTTGCGCTTGAGGAAGAGCGTGTAAGGTATGAAGAGGTAGCCATTGATGAGTACTACAGGCTGCCCGAGCTGATCAACTCCTTTGCCGATGAGATAGATGACTTGGGACCGAATCCGTTCAAAGGCTTCTAAAGAAATTTTACTGATTAATAAAGGAGGTAAATAGAGTATGGCTGAAAAATACCTTGCTCAACCGGATCTTGATTTTATAAAGGAAATAAGGGAAAGGGGAGGAGAGACCCTCAACAGATGCTACCAGTGCGCGAGCTGTTCTGTGGCCTGCCCGATTTCTCCGGATGACAGTCCGTTTCCCAGAAAGGAGATGATCGCATCCGCCTGGGGTCTCAAGGATAAACTCATAACAAATGGTGATATCTGGCTGTGTCATGAATGTGGTGACTGTTCGGATCTTTGCCCCAGGGACGCCAAACCCGGTGAGGTCCTTTCCGCGGTACGTTCCGCCACCATCACCGAATATGCCAAACCCAAGTTCATTGCCAAAGCGGTGAATGATCCCAAAAAGCTGCCTTTTATGATCGGGATCCCGGCAATCTGGTTTGCCCTTCTGGCCTGGATTACCATGGCGGGATCGGAAACCATGACCAAAATCTTTCACGCCATCGGGCTTGAATGGTCCCACGCCCACGAAGGCGGGCAAGAGGTTATAGCGCATGCGGATTTCTTTTCCACCTGGTTTGTGGATCTGACATTCATTCCCATCGCCATCTTTGTGGTGGTGGTATTTGCTTTATCCTTGAAGGATTTTGTCACGGGTATACATGAAAACGCCTTGGCCGAAGGAAAAACCCGTGCCTCGAACATCAACGTCAAAGCGCTTGTTCAATCCATCGTCAAAGTGATTCCGCGGGTTCTCAAACATGAAAAGTTCAACGAGTGCGAGGCCAACAAAGAAAGATCCACTGCCCATATGATGGTGCTGTATTCTTTTATCGGTCTTGCCGTTGTCACAAGCGTATTTTTTATCGCGCTGTATTTTCTCGGCGCTCCCGGTCCGTATTCCCAGTGGAATCCGGTGAAATGGCTTGCCAATATCAGTGGTGTGGCCCTTGTAATCGGGTCCGGACTGATGATCAAAAACCGGCTTGCCAAAAAGGAAGAGCAGCCGTCATTTTATAAAGACTGGTACATCCTGGGAACGGTTTTTATTCTCGGCGTGACCGGACTTTTGACGGAAATGACAAGGCTTGCGGGATCGGCTTTTCTCGCGTACGGTATTTATTATCTGCACCTGATTGCCATTTTCAACCTGTTTTTGTTCCTGCCGTATTCCAAGATGGCGCACCTGGTTTACCGGCTTGTGGCCATGGGATATGCGGATTACGGTAAACGGCAGTATTAAATGAAATATTGCTGACGATGTGAATCTCATATGTCTCAAAAGGGGTTGTCCGAATACGGGCGGCCCCTTTTTTTTCTCTTGCATTTTTATTCGATCCCTAATAGGTTTCTTAAGGAATGCCGGAACATACATAAAACAGCTGACGTTTTCGGCATAAGTTTTACGGAAAAGTGCAAGGAGGATTGTTTTGGTACAAGGAATCGTGAAATGGTTTAATTCAAAAAAAGGCTTCGGATTTATTGAACAGGATCAGGGGGAGGATGTTTTTGTACATTACTCGGATATTGACATGTCCGGATTCAAAACGCTTACAGAGGGGGAACGGGTCAAATTCGAGGTGATTGAAAACGACAAGGGACTGGCCGCACGTGAGGTGGTCAGGGCAGAATAGCCTGAAGGCCTCTCGTACCATAAATACATCACGGAAAAAGCAGGGAAAGCGTCAGCCGACCATCTCCCTGCTTTTTTTGTTTACATTTCAATGCCCTTCCGGGCTACAACCCCCTGGGTATAGTAATGTTTGATTTCCATCATCTCAGTGACCAGATCGGCATGGTCGATGAATTGCCGGCCCGCTTTTCTCCCGGTCATGACCAGTTCTACTTCCCCGGGCTTTTTCCGCACAAGATCCATAACGTGTTCTTCGGTGAGAAGGGAGAACCAGACCGCCACAAAAATTTCATCCAGGATAACCACGGAGTGGTGCTGCTGCTCGAAAACCTGATAGATCCGTTGCAATCCGGCTTCCGCAAGCCGGATGTGGTGTTGGTTCACCTGATCCCGGGTAATGCAGTCCTCATCTCCGAACTGTTCAATCTCTATGGTATCAATCGACCGGGCCGCATCAAGCTCGCTGTAATGACGTCCTTTCATGAACTGGCCGATAAAAGTGTGCAATCCGGCTCCGGCCGCCCTGAGGGCGAGCCCCAGGGCAGCGGTGGTCTTTCCTTTGCCGTCTCCTGTATAAATCTGAATATATCCGTGGTTCATTTTATTATAATTAAATCTTTTTTATTATTTATAAATATATTATATTGTCGCTCCATGACTATACAACAAATTGCAAGGAGGTAAAACCGTTTTGAAAAAAAAAATAGCCCTGCTGCCAGGGGACGGGATCGGCCCGGAGGTGATGGAAGAGGCCGTTAAAGTTCTTGATACGGTTTCCGCAAAGTACGGGTTCGAGTTTGCCTATGAACGAGCGGATGTCGGGGGTGTTGCCATAGACAACCACGGAAACGCACTTCCGGACGAAACATTGAGTGTATGTAAAAACAGTGATGCCATTCTGTTCGGATCGGTGGGCGGTCCCAAATGGGATGCCCTGCCGCCGGAGAAACAGCCGGAAAGAGGTGCTCTGCTGCCGTTGAGAAAGCAGTTCGGCCTCTATTGCAACCTGCGGCCGGCGAAAGTATTTAAAACTCTGGTTTCCGCATCTCCGTTAAAACAGGAGATTGTAAAAGACGGTTTCGATATTCTCTGTGTCCGGGAACTTACCGGAGGGATCTATTTTGGTGAACCCAGGGGCAGAGAAGGAACAGGCCCCCATGAAAAAGGGTATGATACCATGGTCTACTCGAGAATCGAGATCGAACGCATTGCCCGAATGGCATTTGAGGCTGCAAAAAAACGCAGCGGGCGGGTCACAAGTATTGATAAAGCAAACGTACTCAACTCCATGGTACTCTGGCGGGAAGTGGTTACGGAGGTGGCGAGGGAGTTTCCGGATGTGGAGCTGAACCACATGTACGTGGACAATACCGCCATGCAGTTGATAAAAGATCCCCACCAGTTTGATGTACTGCTTTGCGGTAATATGTTCGGTGATATTGTCTCGGATGAATGTGCCATGATCACGGGATCCATGGGACTTCTGGCTTCCGCCAGTCTGAATGAGGAGAAATACGGTCTGTATGAACCGGCCGGCGGTTCGGCCCCGGACATTGCAGGAAAAGGAATTGCCAATCCGGTGGCCCAGATTCTGTCCGGCGCCATGATGCTCAAGTACAGTTTTGACCGGGCGGAAGCTGCCGATGACATTCAAAAGGCGGTTTCGAATGTGTTTGAAAGAGGTGTTTTTACGGCCGATCTTGCTGGTCCGGGCCGGGACCCGGTATCCACCAGAGCCATGGGGGATGCGGTGGTACAAGAACTTGTACGCAAGAAATAAAAAAAAGGGGACGGTATTTGTACCGTCCCCTTTTCAGCGGGTTGGATGGCGGGAGTGACCGGACTCGAACCGGCGACCTCCTGCGTGACAGGCAGGCGTTCTGACCAAACTGAACTACACCCCCGCAGTCTCTTTCTAACAAAAGGAGGATGGTGGGCGAAACAGGGCTCGAACCTGTGACTTCAACCTTGTAAGGGTTGCACTCTCCCAGCTGAGTTATTCGCCCC
>CAYFVA010000056.1:0-11946 GCA_964346265.1 uncultured Desulfobacterales bacterium | reverse complement strand
CAATGCCGGAAATATCGTCCGTGATGTCTTTGCAGGAAATGTCGGCATGGCTGTCAACCCCGGTTGCTGCCACGGGAGGCGCAAGGAGAGCGGCGAGCTCTTTCCCTTTGGGATCATCCGTGTTAATCACCGCTGTTCCGGGCCTTTCTTTGTTTGACTGGAGAATCTTTGTGAAAAAGGCCTTCTTGCATTTCCAGTACGCTTTCATGGTATGATGGTAATCCAGATGATCCTGGCTCAGATTGGTGAATACACCGGTGTCAAAGCTGCAATGGTCGATCCGGTGCAGATCCACCGCATGGGAGGAGACTTCCATGATCACGTGGGTGACGCCATTGTCCGCCATTGCAGCGAGGATCCGCTGCAGATCCGGGCTGTCCGGTGTGGTCACCGGGGTATCATATACTCTGCCGTTGTACCGTACGTTGATGGTGCCGATGACCCCGGTGTTGAATCCGGCTGCTTTGAAAATCGACTCAGTGAGCCATGTTACGGTTGTTTTGCCGTTGGTGCCGGTAATGCCGGTTAAAAAGAGTTTTTCCGAAGGGTTGCCGAAAAAGTTAGAAGCAATGGCGGCCATGGCTTTTCTGGTGTTTTTCACCTGTATGACCCGCTTGTCCGCATACCCGTTTTTTTCGGCGATAACCGCGGCAGCCCCGTTGGCCAGGGCAGTGTCGATGAAGTCATGTCCGTCTGCGGAAAACCCTTTGACGGCAATAAAAAGCCCGCCCGGTTTTACGTCCTGGGCCCTTGAATAAATGGACCGGATCTCGGGGTCGGCATCCGGGTCCACTGCAGGGGAAACCCTGCGCTCCCAGGGCGCAATGCAGTTCTTTAAAAGAAAAGAAAGCTTCATGGGTCAACCCCCTCTGAGACTTTTGCCACAATTTCCGGTGTCCTTTTCTCCGGCGGGATACCCAGGTAGTTGAAAGATTCCGACATAATGTTTTTGAAGGCCGGGGCGGCTACGACTCCGCCGTAATGGTCTTTGCGGGGTTCATCCACTACAACCAGAACGGCCAGCTCCGGCTCGTCTGCAGGGGAAAAGCCGGCAAAAACCGAAGTATATCTGTCTGTTGAGTAGCCCTTTCCGTTTTCAGCCACCTTCTGGGCGGTACCGGTTTTGCCGCATACGGAGTATCCCTGCATGATGGCATTGGATCCGGTGCCTTCTTCCGTGATCACCGCCTGCATGATATCCTGGACCTGACGGGCTGTCCGGCCCGAGATAACCCGGCCGGCTTGTTCCGGATGAAAAGCGTTTTGAACGGTTCCGTCATCAGAGATGATTTTTTTGACCAGAAGCGGTTTCATGAGAACGCCGTCGTTGGCAAGGGCTGAAATACCTGTGATCAGCTGTATGGCGGATACGGCAATGCCCTGGCCGAAGGAGATATTCGCCGTGTCGATTTTTGACCATTTGCTGTAATGTCTCAGGCGGCCATTGGTTTCCCCCGGAAACCGGATTCCGGTTTTGCTGCCGAAACCGTATCCGGTGAGCGCGTTGTACAGGATCCGGTTGCCCATGGAGGCCCCGATTTTGGCCGCGCCGATGTTGCTGGAATATTTGATGGTCTGTCTCAGGGTCAGCCATTCATGAGGACGGATGTCATGAATGGTATATCGGCCGATATCAAAAGCACCGTTTTCACAGAAAAAAATCGACCGGGGGGTGGAAATATTTTTTTCAAGGGCTGTTGCGGCCAGAAATACCTTCATTACAGATCCGGGCTCGAACTGGTCGGCAACGGCCCTGTTTCTCCAGCGGTTCTGTGAAAAATCCTGGAACCGGTTGGGATTAAAACCGGGGTAATGGGCCATGGCGAGAATTTCCCCTGTGGCGGGCTTCATGACTACAGCCAGCCCAGATTTGGCGTTCTGGTCGGTGACCGTGTGTTCCAGGGCCTGTTCCGTGACAAACTGGATTTTCTTGTCCAGGGTCAGCACCAGGGAATTTCCGGCAAACCTGCTTTTAAATCGTTTTTCCGTGTCCACCCGTTTGCCGGTGGCATCTTTTACAATTCGGATTTTTACATCCTTGCCGGCAAGTTCCTCGTTAAAACGGTACTCGAGTCCTTCAAGGCCTTTGTTGTCAGTCCCGGTAAAACCCAGGACCTGGGCTGCAAGTCCCCGGTTCGGATAATACCGCCGGGTGTCGTTTTTGAAAAAAATTCCCGGGATCTTCTTTTCTTTGATCCGGCCGGCAATCTCCGGGGAAATTCTTCTCTTGATCCATGTGAAGCCTGTATCCCTGGTCAATTTATCATAAATTGAGCTTTTGTCCGCATCCAGGAGATCTGAAAGCTTTGAAGCCGCGTCTTCAGGGTCTTTAACCCGGGGCGGAGATGCGGCAAGAGAAAGAGTGTCAATACTGGTGGAAAGTTCTTTCATGTTCTTGTCAAATATTTTTCCCCTTTTGCCCTTCATAACCATATGACCTGAATATTCTTTCTCCGCCAGCCTGTTCAGGCTTTCCGCCTCAAAGACCTGCAGTTGAACCGACTTGGCCCCCAGCAGTAAAAACGCTGCAAAGAGGAAAAGCTGAATCACGAAAATCCGAAGCTGCATTTTATTTTTATTGTCTTTTGCCATTATAACTCATGAAAATTGATGTAAATGACCTGACCGGAGGTCGGCGTGGCCATATCCAGTCTTGATCTGCCGATACTTGAAATCCGTTCGGGAGAATTGAGTCTTTCCTTTTCCACGATCAGGGCCGTGGTCCGGGAGGCGAGCCTTGCCTTTTCCGCTTTGGCTTCGGCAATCTCCTTTTTTGCGTGCATGGATTCAAGCCGGACCGTTGTATACAAAAAGAGTTCCAACACCAGCAGAAAAACGATGAAAAGCCACCTTACCGCTTTTCCGGGCTGCTTTTTCGATTTTGCGCCGTTTTTGTGCCTGTTGGCCATACGCTTACACCTTTCGGGCGGCTCTGAGTTTTGCGCTTCTCGCCATGGGATTTCTCTCTACTTCTTCGGCCGTGGGAACAGTCGGCTTTTTACCGATTGCCGCAAGTTTTCGTTCGAAACCGCATGTGCATTCCGGGAAGATCGAAGGGCAGATACATCCGTTTTCAAATTTTTTGATTTTCTGTTTGACGATCCGGTCCTCAAGGGAATGAAAAGAGATGACCACGAGCCTTCCTTCCGGGTTCAGAATCCGGGGCACCGTATCCATGAATCGTTCAAGTTTTTGAAGCTCTCCGTTTACCCTGATTCTCAATGCCTGGAAAACCTTTGTGGCCGGATGCGTCTTTTTCTTGAACGCCACTTTGGCCGGCACCGCTTCTTTCACGATTTCCGCAAGCCTGCGGCTTGACCGTATCGGCTCTTTCTCCCGGGTCCGAATGATTTCCCGTGCTATTTTCCCGGCCATTCTTTCTTCTCCAAACTTGAAAAAAATATCCGCCAGTTCTTTTTCCCTGTATCCGTTAATAATCTGTTCGGCTGTAACCTCTCCTCTTGTATCCATCCTCATATCCAAAGGCTCGTCCTTTTGAAAGCTGAACCCCCGGCGGCTGTTTCTCAGCTGGTTCAAAGACAGGCCCAAATCCAGGAGAATCCCGTCGGCGCCGTCAATTCCGAGTAAATCCAGAATGGATGCAATATTGACAAAATTATCATGAACAATAGATGCAATGTCTTTGTATGGCTCCAAAACGGTCTGAGCATTTTTAACGGCCGATGGATCCTGGTCGATACCGATGAACCTGCCATTCGGCAGGATGGCCTGAATGCTTTCAAGTGCATGTCCGCATCCGCCTAAGGTGCAATCGATGCAGGTGCTTCCGGGTTTGAGGTTCAGGTGTCGGCGCACTTGTTCCGGCATTACCGGTGTATGCTCAAATCCCATTTTAAAGCCCCAGAGCTGCTATTTCTTCTCTGACTTCGTCTTTCTCAAGCTCCTGCTCCATGATTTGATTTTCACGCTCCCAGTTTTCCTTTGACCAGATTTCAAAATGGTCCAGCAACCCCACCAGCACGATGTCTTTTTCAAGGCCGGCATATTCCCTGAGGGACTGGGGTATGAGAATACGTTCCTGCTTGTCGCACATGCACTCACATGCATTTCCGATAAAAATCCTTTTGAACTGGGTCATGTGCTTGCTCTTTGCCGCAAGAACCTTTTTTTCGATGTTCCGCCATTCGTTGAACGTGTATGCGCAGAGACCGCCGTCCAGGCATGACACCATCACTCCGTCACCACCGCCCGACCGGATCACCTCCCGGAACCTGGCCGGTATGATAATCCGTCCTTTCGGGTCGATTGTATGGAATGAACTTGATCTGAACATGAGGCCCCATTAAAATCTACTTAACTACCACTTTACTCCACTATGCTTCCCAAGATTGCGAAAATTTCAATATAAGTCAAGGAAAAAATTTATTTTTTTTAAAAAAAATCAAATAAAAAGGGAGAATACAGGGGTGGAGTTGGGTGGAAACAAAATCCCGGCACCGGGGGAGTAAGGTGGAGGCGCCTGGAAAACATGGCGATTGGGCAAAATGATCCGGTATGGGGAAAGAGGATCGGCTGTCAGGGATCAGAGTGCGTTTGAAATGGTATCCCGTATGCGGGATATGGCGGAATCGAGTTCTTCCGCGGGTGTATCTGAAAGATCCACAGGGGGATGGATGCGAACCCGTACCGTTCCGGGATACAGATCAAGGGTCTCCGGGGGAAGGATCCGGATGGTGTTTTCGATGGTGATGGGCAGAACGGGGAGGCCCGATTCTTTTGCAAACCGGAACGCCCCCTTTTTAAACGAATGAACCCGGCCGTCCCTGGTTCGGGTCCCTTCGGGAAAAAAAAGGACGGACGCCCCTTTCTGCAGTTTCCGGCCGGCATCATGAATGGATTGTATGGCGGCCGAGCTGTCGTGGCGGTCAATGTAAATGCAGCCGAGTTTCTTGCTGGCGTATGAGAAAATCGGGATATGTTCCAGTTCCTTTTTGATGATCCATTTGATTTTGAGGCCGAGCCGGCCGTGAAGGACTGGTATGTCCACCATGCTCTGGTGGTTGGCCACGATGATGTAGGACATATCCCGGCGGAAGTGTTCTTTCCCCGTAATCCGGACCCGGACCGGGATCATATAACAACAGAATCTCGACCACAGAACCGCAATGGCGTGGGCTGCATTCTGGCCGAAAAAAAAGGCCGACAGAATGCAGATGATGCCGAGGACGAGTGTGGCAATCCCCATGGCGGGGATTGCCACCAGCCATTTGTACGGTTGGTACAGGATTTTAGGAATCGCTGTCATTCGTTTTGTTCCGGTTGATACCCAGAATTGCATTTGTATCGGAAAGAATGTTTTCCGCTTTAAAATCCTTTAAAAGAAACGGGTATTGGTTCTGGGAACTTTTTCCCGGGTAAAGTCCCTGCTCGGTTTTTGTAAACAACGTGATCCTGCCTGGTTGATCCCCTTCAAGTTCGATGGAAACAAGAGCGGGGTCTTTTGCCTCGCCCGGCCCGTTTTTCCCGGCAAGGTAGCTTGAACACGACAGATCGGACAGCGTGGACAAAAGGCTCTCCACCGCCTCATTGTCGATATCAGAGGTGTCAGCGGATTTCCAGGGTCCTGTCTGCCCGTTTTTCTTTGCCGTTCTTTCCAGCTTTATTTGATGTCCTTCTTTTCTTATTTTCAGACGGGTGATGCCGGATGGGTCGATCTCCATCACCTGTTTGTCCCGTACTTCGGATACACTTCGATCAAAAAGCCTCTCCAGATTGCCGGCGGCATGATAAATCCGATCGTCTCCTTTCAGCTTGACGAATGTGTGGTTCCGGGTGGGCGCAACCTTGCCGATCATAACCCGGGTGGTTTTTCCGGAATCTGAAGCCGCAAGGACGTTGAGCCGGCTTTGTTCAGTGAGATCATACCGATGATAATCTCCGCTTTCCGAGACAAGAGCGGTGACTTTCAAGCCTTCGATGGCTTCGGCCATTTTTTTAACCTTTGTTTGATCGGCGGGATACGTTTTGTCCGAAACCACCCAGTTTCCGTCTTGTTTGACAATGGTCACCGTGCCGTCCGTTCTGCCGATCTCAAACCGTTTGATTGCGGATGCTTTCACGGTTTCGATTTCGGGCAGAGTGTAATGCCTTTCATCGCTTTTGTGAAGGAAGAGGTAGGCACAAAGCGCCACAATAATCACTGAAAGAAAGATATACTCTTTTTTCATTGCTGCTCTCCTCCCTGATGGGTATAAAATTCGGACTTGATCCGCTTTTTCCGCAGCGAGCGCCTGATCCATACACCGAATCCCGCAAGAATGACAAGGCAGGGAAGAACGGCGATATTGAACGTTTTGACCAGATCCCTTGTGGCGGCTGTGGTTTCATCGAGCGGGTTCAGGCTCTGGTGTTTGCTTCTCAGGGCCGCAATCCGGTCCTGACCGTTCAGGTGATCGATCACGTTGAGAACAAAGGTGGCGTTGGTGGTGCGGCCCTCTTCATCCAGAAGCTGGTCATTAAGCATTTTCGAGGTGGCCATGACAAATATTCTGGATGTCTTCCCCTGATCGATTTTCCGGTTGGCCGCTGATACCTCTGCAAGTTCCGTCATTCCTTCCGGCTCTCCGGTTCTTTGGCTCTTCTCCTCGTTGCCGGAGATCTCTTTTTCCTCCCTCTGTTTTTCCGGGATCTTTCGATCCTTGAAATAACTGGTAAATTTCCCTTCCAGCATGTAGGCCAGGGGATATGAGGTCATCTCCTCTTTGGTTTCCGGCGGCTGCATGAACATCGGGTTCAGATTGATCTTCTCTTCCATGAGCCAGGAACGTTCCGACGAACTCAAAAGCTTGACCGGATCGACAAGATCCGGGTTGATATTCTCGTTCATAAGCTCAAGCGGAGAAGCCTGCATGGTAACAAGCCCTTTGATGTTTTTCATGTATCCCGGGTCATTGTTGATGTATCTGTCCTTGATTACCGGAATGAAGTAGATATTCTGCTCTCCGCCCCCCCGGCTTTGTGGCATCTCCTGTTTGTAACTGTTTTCATCAAGGACATAGGCGTTTTTTATGCCGATGCCGTAGTGTTCGAGCAGTTTTTGAAGTCCGGTGCCGGCAGGCTCGAAAGAAGCTCCGCCACCCATCTGGCCGCCGCCGGCCGCCTGCTTGAATGAATCGATGAAAAACGCAATGTTGGTTCCTTTCATCAGTGCCTGGTCGATTTTGAACAGTTCATGGTCGGTGAAGGATTCCTTGGGACCGCAAACGACCAGGCTGCTTAAATCTTCCGAAATGCCTTTTTCCCCGATTGGTATGTTTTTCACACTGTACCGCTGGGAGAGGAGTTGATTGAAAATGCCCATTTGGCTCTTGTTTTGGCGTTGCATCATTCCCATTCCGCCGGGTGTCAAGGATGGGGTTCCATGATCGGAGATATATCCGATATTTTGGTTGATGCCGATTATGGACTCCATGGTGCCGGCGATTTTCTCCTTGAGCCGGTCCGGAGGAATCAGCTGGTAGGTGGTGCCGACAAACGGCAGGTCCACACTGTTGATGGCCGGCAGTGTCCGGGTTTCGTCCTTGTACTGTACCACGACGCCGGCGATGCCGGTACCGGATTGAAGCTTCTTTTCCTCAATATCCGGCCATTCGAGATTGATCAGGTTGTACTTTTCGGCAAGCCTTGCCTGTTCCTCCCGGCTCGCCGGATTGATGTACTGGTAGTCGATTTTGCCCAGGTGTTTTTCATTGAGGTTTTCCATGTTTTTCCTGAACTGTTCCGGTAGATCGGACAGGCCTTCAAGCCCGATATAGGGGGCCACCGTGTTCAGGGAGGAAGAAAGGTACAATTGAACTTTGATCTTTTCTTCAAGGCTCAAAAGGCTGCTGACCTTGTTGTTCAGTTTCTGTATGGCGGTGGTGAGTTTGTATTCAAGTCCGTCCGTGGATGTGAGGGCGCCGATTTTTTCCACCATGTCCCCGTGGATCAGTACCAGGCCCATATAGGCTTTTTTGAACTTGATTTCATCATTTTCCACCGTTCGGATCTCCACGGGCCGGATTCCATAGTCCCGGGCGAGCTTCCGGTTCTCATCAGCGCCTGACATGCCGCTTCTTTCTCCGCTGACATTGTGGAATTGATAATTGAAAAACCTGCCCCCGTTGAGGCTGTACTCTTCGAGAAGATCTCTCAGGTACCGTTCGGTGTTGTTGTGGGGCGCGGGGAGCTGTTTTGTGAAAAACGCCTTGATGGTCAACGGTTCGGAAAGGGTGGAGACCACCTCCCGGCTTGCCTGGGACAGGGAAAACTTGTTGTCCCGTGTCAGGTCGATCCGGAAGAAAAGAGAGATGCCGGCGACGTTCACAAGCGCGATCACAATGATATATATCAGAAATTTGAAATGCCGCTCTTTAAAATTGATCCGTTTCATTTGTGCTCCTTAATTTCTTTCCTTCATGACAAGATAGGTTCCGAAAACGGCAATGAACATGATGCTTAAGAAATAGACAATATCCCTGGAGTCGATCACGCCCTTTGCAATGTTCTGGAAATGGCTGCTTGCACTCATGAATTCAACAACCGAGGCGAGTCCGGCAGGCATCAGTACCAGCAGTCTGTCCATCACAGTCAGGGTGAAACAGATGGCCGCTCCGATGATGAACGCAATGATCTGGCTTCGGGTCAATGAAGAGGCGAAAAGCCCGATGGCACAATAGGCCCCGCCAAGCAGCAGCGCACCGATATATCCGCCGATGACAGGTCCCGGGTCGAGTTCCCCGAGAAACGAGATAAAAACAGGATACGAAAGAGTGGGCAGCAGCATGGCCGCAGTAAAGAGAAGGGCTGCGGTAAACTTGCCCACTGCAATATCGGTGAACGAAACAGGCATGGTCAGGAGGGTTTCATAAGAGCCGATGTTCATCTCTTCGGCAAAAAGTCTCATGGTGACGGCCGGAATGATAAACGAGAACACCATGGGCAGAAGGGTGAAGAAGTCTCTCATGCCGGCGCGGTCATATATGAAAAAGGTGGAAAAGAAAAACCAGCCGGTGACGACAAGGAAAAGCGGAATCACTATATAGGCCACCGGGGATGTGAAGTAGTCCTTGAGTTCTTTGGAAGCGATGGTTTTGATCCGGGACATATGTACTATACCTCCTTTGTGAGCTCATGAAAAATGTGTTCCAGGCTGTCCGAGTCCCTCTTGAATTCGGTGATGACCCAGTCCGTTTCCTTTATTGCAAGATAGATGTTTTTCATCACATCCTTGTTGCTCACCGATTTGATTGCAAAGGATACGGTCCCGGGCTCTGAGTGATTTTTCCGCCGGACTGTAAGGGACGGGTCCACGGAATAAAGCAGGTCCGTCACCTCGCTCGCATCGGCATGGGCCAGTTCCAGAGTGATATCAGCCCCTTCGGCCATACGGGTTTTCAGGTTGGACGTGGTGTCATCCGCAACAATTCTTCCCCTGCCGATGATTACCACCCGGTCGCATATGGCCTCGGCCTCGCTTAAAATATGGGTGGAAAAGATGACGGTCTTCTCTTTTCCGGTGGCCTTGATGATCTCCCGGATTTCGGCGATCTGGTTCGGGTCGAGGCCGGAGGTGGGCTCATCCAGTACCAGGATTTCCGGATCCGTCATCAGGGCGTGGGCAAGACCGACCCGCTGTTTCAAGCCTCTGGAAAGGTCGGAAATCGGTTTATGCATGATTTCAGCAAGCCCGCAGAGGCCGCTCAATTCTTTCAGTCTTCCGGGAATCTCCGCTTCGGCCAGCTTTTTGATCCGGGCCACGTACTCCAGATAGTCGTACACGATCATGTTGTGGTAAAGCGGGGCGGATTCGGGAAGATATCCCATCAGCGATTTGATTTTCAGGCTGTCCCCCGGCATTTCAAGATCCTTGACTTTGATTCGTCCGATGGTGGGTTCGAAAAAACCCGTCAGCATCCGGAGCATTGTGGTTTTCCCGGCGCCGTTGGGACCGAGAAGGCCTGTGATTTCCCCTGTATGGACCTGAAGGTCAATGTGGTCAACGGCGCAGAAATCATTGTAGTACTTGGTCAGATTTTCAACCTCTATCAATGCGTCCTCCTTTTGCGATGTGATTTGTTCGAAGCCAAAATAAAGGTTCTTTTAAAATTCTTCAAGGGCATTGCCTTTTTCAATAAAATTTTTCATTTCCCGCTCTCCTTTTTCGCAGGCGGAAAGTGTTTTGGCAAGATGCCGGCAGAACGGGTCGTCTTCTCCCAGGTTTTGCCCGGCTTGCTCGAACAGAGTCCGGAGCCGGTCAAACTGATCCATTGCTTCGACAAGCAGTTCTTTTCTTTTCCGGTGCTTTTGTTTTTCCGATCGTATCAGTGACTCAAGTCTGCGGACGGCATGTTCCACCAGTACATCCCTGGGAAGGTTGTATGCACGGGCAATGGTTTCGATCAGATTGATGGTTTTGCGGCTCAGCACATACGTTTTCTGAACCCTGGGGGTGTCTTTGAAGTTTTTGTTCCGGATTTGTTCGGCTGTTTTTTCAAGGGTGGACAGATCTTCTATCACATAGTCGAATAATGATTTCTGCTTGATACCCATATGAACGGCCACAAGCCCTATGGAATCGATCGCTTTTTTCGAAAGCTTGAAGGTGGCGCGTACCGACTGCTTTTCACGCAGCTCAAAAGGGTTCGGGTCCGGTGACTGGTTTTCCGCGTCGGCCATGGGTCTCTCCTTTGCCATTCGGCTGTATTATTACAAAAAAATATAGTAATTCCTCATAATGAGTAAATATATACTGATAGAATAAATAATTTTCATTCGAAAAGCAAGTCCGTCAAGCAGGATTTATTCAACCGGTTTGTTTCTCATGGAGGTCCCCGTTTAAAAAACACCATGGTCATGCAGGATTTTCAGGCCGACGGCCAACAATACAACGCCGCCGGTTATTTCGGCATAGCAACCGATGTTGTAGGCTTTTCCGGCGACCCGTCCCAGATAAATCCCGGCAGCGGTACATCCGGCAGTGATGACACCGATGACGACCGCGGGGGTGAAAATATCCACATGGAGCATTGACAGACTGATTCCCACGGAAAATGCGTCTATGCTGGTGGCCAGTGACATAAGGACCAGCATGGTCCCTTTTGTGGGGTCTTTTCGTTTTTTCCGCGTCTCTTTGTCTTGAAATGCGGACCGGAACATTCCGGAGGAAATAAACGCAAGCAAAGCGAACGCAATCCAATGGTCATAGGCCTGTACAAGATTCCGGATCCCCATGCCGAGGCTCCAGCCCGCCACCGGCATTAGCGCCTGAAACAGACCGAAATGCCAGCAGAGTCTGAAATAGTGGCGCCAGTGGATGCGCTGCAGAACGGTGCCGGCGGAAAAGGCTACGGCAAAAGCGTCCATGGCAAGGCCCACAGCAATGATAACGATTTCAGGCAAGGACATGCAAAGTTCCTGTGATTCTGTTTCAAACGAAGAATGTAATATAAAGGATTTGAGTCATCTGTACAACAGGAATTCATATAACAGGCATGATGCACAGCATCACAACAAACCAAGAAACTTGAACGCGGAAGCTTCTTGTTTCCAGTTTCAAGTCTCAAGTTTCTTACAAAACATTGATGGCTTGAGCGGCCACAACAAATGATGAAAGCATAAGCTGTCAGAGGTCGGGGATTGGGTTTTAGCTAACGCCTAACACCTAATACCTGACTGCTTTTATATAACAGCCATGTCCTGACGGACACAACGAAGTATGAAAGTCCACAGGCGTAGGCAGCAGGCGATCCGGTATCTCCTGGAAACGGGTTGCAATGCCGGTCGGTTACCGGGCACACGACGTGACCGGTTCCGGCATTGCCCTCGGAGCAGCCCCGGACGGGCTGCGAGGGCCGAAGGCAAGCGCCAGCTTACATGAGTGGAAGGAGATGCCGGATCGGCTGATGCCGGGAATATGGCACAGACTTTCATATAAAACGGAAGAAA
>CAYFVA010000055.1:2700-11982 GCA_964346265.1 uncultured Desulfobacterales bacterium | reverse complement strand
CCATCTGTTTGGTTCTTGCAAGACTGCTTTCGCTTTCGCGAAGGGCCCGTTCCGCGTAACTGTGCTCGATCATGACGGCAAGCGGCTCCACAAGGGTGGACAGAAATTCGTATTCCGCTTTCGACTCCCTGTGATCCCGTTCCAGGTACAGGCAAACCACCCCGAGCAGATCATTATCCCGTGTGATGGGCACGATGTAATGGCCGTGGTCGTTCATTCCTGTGAATTCCCCGTCATGGCGCTCATCAACGCCCCTGCTGAAAAGGATTTCTTTTTGTTCAGCCGCCTTTCCGCACAGGCACCAGCCGGAAGGGACCCTTGAGCACAACCTTATGATTCCGGATTCCAGATTCCGTTGTGCAGCAAGTTCCAGCATCTCAGACTCTTTTTCACTTTTGAGAAAAACCGCGCCCTTGGGCTGAAGCGGAAGCCAGGGAAGCGAATAGATTTCCTCGAGAGCCCTTCCGAGCTGTTTTTCCAGGCTGTCCGTGGAAAGGGCGATGCCCTGAAGCCTGTTGATGAGGTTCTGCTGCCGCCTGGCATTTTCCAGATGTTCCTTTGTCTTTTCCTGGTCGGTCACATCCCTGCCGATGATCAAAAGCCCCTTTCGGGAACCATCCTCATAAAACAGGGGATATATGATACAGTCCATGATTTTCCCGGTCTGATCCGGCATGGGGATCGTCTTTTTCTGCCGGAAACTCTTTCCGTGTTCCCAGGCTTGTGCATCGCATTGTTCACAAGCGGAAAACGTTTGTTTGTGCGAAGGAATCAGTCGGGCAAGTTCGGTATTGGTTTTTCCCTTGAAATCGATTCCGTCAAGCCGGAAGAAATCCACTGCATTTGCGTTGGCGTCCAGCCATCTGCCGTGGCCGTCCTTGAAAGTGACCAGATCGGGAATGGTGTCCATGAGGAGTCTGAGGGTTTCCCGGCTGCCGCCGTCCGACGGAAAAAAGTCAGTGCCTGAATCTTGCGGACCGGAAGGTCTCTGGTTCCCTTTCCAAGTTTCGTTCATCACTGTTTTCCTCCACCTTCCTCTTGTCGGAGTTGTTCCAGGGTTCCGGCAGATTCAGTCACTGATCCGGTTCTCTTCCACTCCGTGGCAGGCCACGTAATGTCCGGGCTCCGGTTCGAACAGTTTCGGGGCTTCATTTCTGCACCTGTCTTCGGCATACACGCATCTTCCGTGGAATACGCAGCCCGGCGGCAGGTTCACCGGAGTGGGCACCTCTCCCTTTAGCTTGATGTGTTTGGCCTGGGTTTCTCCCACTTTGGGGATGGCGCTCAAAAGCGCCCGGGTATAGGGATGCCGGGGATTTTCAAACAGAGGGTCTGCTTGTGCCACCTCGCAGAGGGTGCCGAGATACATGACCGCCACCCGGTTGCTGATATGCCGGACCACGGAGAGATCATGGGTGATGAAAAGATAGGTGAGATTGTATCTGTCCCGGGCGTCCATCAGAAGATTGAGGATCTGTGCCTGTATGGACACGTCCAGGGCCGAGACCGGCTCGTCCGCCACGATGAACTCGGGATCGAGGATCAGGCCCCTGGCGATACTGATCCGCTGGCGCTGGCCCCCGGAAAACTCGTGGGGAAACCGCCTGATCCATCCGGGATCCACTCCCACCTGCTCCATGACGTCCTTGATCTTGTCCATGATCTCAGCGTTGGTCATTTTGGGATTGTGGAACCGCAGGGGTTCTTCGAGTGTCTGAAGGACGGTTTTCCTGGGATTCAGCGAGGCATACGGATCCTGGAAGATCATCTGCATCTTTTTCCGGTACGGCAGCATCTTTACATGGCTGAGATTGTCGATCCGGTTGCCGCTGTAAAGAATCCTGCCCGAATTGGGGGGATAAAGCCCCATGACAAGCCTTGCCAGGGTGGACTTGCCGCAGCCGCTCTCTCCGACCACGCTGAGGGTCTCTCCCGGGTTGATGGCAAGAGAGACATTGTTCACCGCCTTGACCGTCTCTTTTTTGAGCGCCGGTTTGCCGCCCTCGAATGTCAGCCGGTCCAGAAAGCCGCCGGATATGTCGAAATGTTTTACCACATCGTCTATTTCAAGTATGGGCTGTTGTGTATTCATAGTATAAAACCGTTTGCAATCCTTCTCATATCATGTGGCACGCGGCCTGTCTGCCGTGTTTGATCGTCCGCAGGACCGGAGTTTCGGTCCGGCAGATTTCGTCCCGTTTATAACACCTGGGATTGAACGCGCATCCTTCAGGGATGGAGGTCAGGTTCGGCATCATGCCGGGAATCTGCGCAAGTTTTTCCCCCGGGTTGACCACACCGCCGGGAATCGACTTGATCAAGCCCCGGGTGTACGGATGAAGCGGGTTGCTCACCACCCGGTCTGTCGGGCCGGATTCGATGATCCTGCCGGCGTACATCACCGCGATCTTTTCCGTTACCTGGGAGACCACGCCCAGGTCGTGGGTGATCAGGATCAGGCCCATATCCCCGGACTCACAGAGCTCCTGGAGCAAATCCATGATTTCGGCCTGGATGGTCACGTCGAGGGCAGTGGTGGGCTCGTCCGCAATAATAATGGCCGGGTCCGTCAAAAGGGAGATGGCGATAATGATCCGCTGGCGCATACCGCCGGAAAGTTCATGCGGGTACTGTTTGAGCCGTGCTTCCGGAGAGGGGATCTGGACTTTCCTGAGCTTGTTGAGGGCGATTTTTTCCGCCTCTTTTTTGCTGATATCCCGGTGGGCTTTCAGGGTTTCCACCATCTGGGTGCCGATGGTGAATACCGGGTTCAGCGTCATCATGGGGTCCTGGAAAATCATGCTGATCCGGTTGCCCCGGATGTCCCGGATCCGGGTGTCGCTGTAGGAGCTGATTTCCTCGCCGTTGAACAGGATCCGGCCTGCGGATATATAACCGGGCTTGCTGATCAGCTTGATCACGGCAAAACCGGTCACGGATTTGCCTGCACCGCTCTCTCCGACGATTCCCAGCTTTTCCCCTTTGTCCAGGGCAAAGCTGACCCCGTCGATGGCGGTAAGCTCTCCGAATCGCAATGCAAATTTGACTTCAAGATCTTGTACTTCCAAAAGGTGGGACATGGTATCCATTTATCCTTTATACAGTTTCGGGTTGAGCACGTCTCTGAGCCAGTCACCGAGCAGATTAATAACAAGAACGAACAGAACCAGCAATATGCCCGGGAAAATGGTGATCCACCAGGAGCCGGAGAAAATATAGTCAAACCCGGCCCGGATCAGGGAGCCCAGCGAGGGCTTGGTGGTGGGCATCCCGAGACCCAGAAAGCTCAAGGCAGCCTCGCTCATCACCGCGTTGGCCACCTGGATGGTGGAAATGACAAGCAGGGAGGTAAGGGAGTTCGGCAGCACATGCCGGATCATGATCACCGGGTTGGACAGCCCGATGATTTTGGCGGCCTCCACATACTCCTTGTTCTTTTCCCCCATCACGGATGCCCGGATGGTCCTTGCATACATGGGCCACTCGGCAAAACCGATGATCAGGATCAAAAGAGGTATTGCCAGTTCTTCATACTTTCCGATCCCGAAGATCATCTGGAAAATGGCGGATACCAGTATGGCCACCATGAGATACGGAAAGGAAAACTGGATATCCGCCAGCCGCATCAGGATCGAGTCTGTTTTGCCGCCGACATACCCGGCGGTAAGTCCCATGATGATCCCGATGACCGCCTGCAGAGAGACGGCGCCGATCCCGATGAGGATCGAGGTCCGCAGTCCGTACAGCATGGTGGACAGCATATCCCGTCCCATGTTGTCCGTTCCCAGGAGGAACCCGGATTCCGCCGGATCGATCCATGAAGGCGGAATCTCCGAGTTCATAATGTCGATATTGGCGGCGTCATACGGATTCATCGGGGAGATCCACGGGGCCAGAAAGGCAATAATGACAAACCCGACAATGGCGATGAAACTCGTCATGGCCACCTTGTCCCGTTTGAAACTGTATAAAAAATAAGAATCGTTGAATCGTTCTATTGCTCGTGTCATTTTGATCCTGCTATTCTGACCGTCGGGTTGATCAGCCCGTACAAAATATCAACCACGGTATTGACGATTACAAATACGGTTGCCACCACGACCAGATACGCATTCAAAAGAGCGATATCCGCCCGCTGCACCGCCTCCAGGAACATGAATCCCATGCCCTGCCATTGAAATACGGTTTCGGTGAGGATGGTAAAGGCGAACATGATCCCGATCTGAAGGCCGAACACCGTGATCACCGGAAGCAGCGTATTCTTGAATGCATGGACAAGCCAGATGCGCATGGGGGCCAGCCCTTTGGCCCAGGCATACTTGATATACTCGGTTTCCAGGACTTCCATCATCTCGGAACGGATAATCCGGATAAACAGCGGCATCATGATCGAGGCCAGAGAAAAACTCGGCAGGATCAGGTGCTTCAGCCCGTCCACGGTAAAAAGCCCGGACTGCCAGTATCCGTTGTTGAAAAGATCCACGGTTTCCCCGCGGCCGTAGGAGGGAAGCCACCCCAGTATGACGGCAAAAAGGTAAATCAGCATGATCGCAGTCAGAAACACCGGAATGGACACCCCGAGGGTGGAAAAGCCCATGACGAATTTTGAAAACCGGTTTTTCGGCTTCAGAGCCGTAAACACCCCCAGCGGCAGAGAGAAAAAGATCACGATCAGTCCCGCCCCGATCACCAGCTCCAGCGTTGCAGGGGCGTGCTTCAGTATCACTTCGGTACAGGGTTTCTGATAGATGAACGAAATGCCCAGGTCCCCTTGAGCAGCCTTCTTGACAAACCTTGTGTATTGAACCAGGAACGGATCGTTCAGTCCCAGTTCTTCGGCAAGCTCCGCTCTTTCTTCCGGAGACACCCGCTGGCCCACCAGCGGGCGGATCGGGTCTCCCACGTTACTCTGGATGGAAAACCCGATCAGAGCGATCACCAGCATCACGATTACGGCCTGAAAAGCCCTTCTTACTATAAATGCAAACATAGATTCAACTTGTTATGGTGTTCTAATCGTTAAACAGGGGCCCTTGTACCAAAAGACCCCTGTTTTGTCTACACATCAGTCAGTTGACCCTTGAGAATGTTATTCTACAACCAGGTCTCCGAAATACGGGAAGTTCAGCGCATTGATAATCGGGTCGACTCTCACGTTCTTCTTTGCGGCATACGAATGGTTCTGCCAGTGGAACGGCACGAAAGCGGCATCATCGTAAAGGATCTGCTCCACTTGTTGGAGCATTTTTTTCCGTTTTTCCAGATCCGTTTCAGACTGCGCCGCATATACAAGCTCATCCACCTTGGGATTGCAGTATTCACCGCTGTTGTAAATGCCGTAGCCCTTGTCGTTGTCCGGGCATACCATCAGAAACTCGGAGAAGTTGCCCGAGTCTTCCGTGTCCGAATGCCACCCGATCATCATCATGTCGCCGACCCTGTCATCGAACTCTTCCCAGTACTGGGCCTTGGGCATGGTTTTGAGCTTTACGTCGATGTTGATCCTCTCCAGCATCTGGGCGGTGGCCTGGGCGATTTTGTAATCATTCACATAGCGGTTGTTGGGCGCCATCATGGTGATTTCAAAACCGTCCTCGTACCCTGCCTCTTTCATCAGCTTTTTGGCCTTTTCAAGATCGTATCTCGGGGTGAGGTTCTCCTTGTATCCGACATACCCCTCGGGACCCTGCTGCGCACCCACTGTGGCGGTGCCCTTCATGATCTTCTCTACGATCCCTTCGTTGTTCACCGCGTGCACGATGGCCTGTCTCACCTTGCGGTTCCTGAAGGCTTCCACCCGCTCCTGGTTCATCTGGAACGTGATGATCCGGCCGCCGGAAACCGTGTGCAGTTGTACATCCGGGTCTTTTTTGATTCTTTTGAAGTCCGTGGGCGGAACCGGGGATATGAAATCCACGTCACCGGAAAGAAGCGCCGCAATACGTGTTGCATTCTCCTTGATGGGCTTGAGGATGATCTTGTCCACGTTGCCCGGGGAATCCTTATCCCAGTAGTCTTCGAAACGGCTCATCTCGAGTACGACACCCTGCTGCCACTCGTCCACGACAAACGGACCGGTTCCGGATTCATGGCTGTTGGCGAACGTGTCTTCGAATTTGATGCACGCATCCTTGGGATCGCCGTCTTCATCCGTGCCGGTGTAGAATTCGCTGTCCATGGCGAACATGTAGGTGGCCATGTTCAGAAGGAGGGGATACGGTTTCTTGGTGATGACATCCACCGTGTAGTCATCCACCACCTTTACCGTTTCAAACGGCTCGAAAAGACCCTGGAAGTCCTTGCTGGTGATGATCCGTTCAAAAGACCATTTGACATCCTTTGCCGTGAATTCGTTGCCGGAATGGAACTTGACCCCTTCTCTCAAATGAAACCGCATGGTTTTTTCATCAAGTCTCTCCCAGCTTTTGGCGAGCCGTCCCACAATATCGTGATCCTTGTTCCAGCGCACCAGGGGATCGAATACCCAGTGAGAGAGCTGGAGCATTCCGCCTGAAAGCTGAACCTGGGGGTCGAGGGACACGGGGTCCGCATCCAGTCCCACCTTCAAGGTTTTGGCTGAAGCCGCGGTAAAGGATAGTGTCAAAGCGACAAACACCCCTGCAAACAAATACAATAATTTTTTCATACTTTCCTCCAATTATGTGTTATCATTCTTGAAAAGCCTTTGACAAAGCTTTTCCTCATAGACTCATACATTCTAACGGAATTCTCAGAAAACTATCAAAGTCCACACGCAAGAGCAAGGTTTTTTTTTTAGCCCAAGCCCTGAAAAATTTCCCGATTTTTACAAAATAAGTATTGACTATTTGCTCATAAGATGTAATGAATGAATATTCATTTTTATGGAACGCATACTACAAGGACGTTCCCGGCAATGCAAGAAAAAATTTTTTTTACAACAAATTGTTTTTATTGCTCAAACAAAAACATTTCGAATATTTCAAAAAATATTTTCTGCAGCCGACGCGAACATTTTTTAATGAGGAAAGATTCATTTGTTACCTGAAATGGACATAAAACATACAATACACAAGGATTAACCGTAACATCCAGGAGGTCAAACCATGACACAGCTTATTTCCGACAGAAGGGATATCGACTTTGTACTTCACGAACAGCTCGAGGCTGAAAAACTTGCCGATCTGAAAGAGGATTTTGCCGATTTCAACAAAAAAACCATTGATCTGGTGGTAAACGAGGCAAAAGCTTTTGCAACAAAAGAGCTTCAGCCGGCCTACAAGGAAGGGGACGAGGCGGGCTGCACCCTTGAAAACGGGGTGGTCAAAACCCCGGAATCCTTCAAAAGGCTGTATGACCTTTTGAACGAAGGGGAATGGCTGGCCATGACCGAAGACCCGGAATGGGGCGGCCAGGGAATGCCCAGAACCGTGTCCTCTGCAGCTTACGAATACTTTAACGGGGCCAACTACCCGTTCATGATGTATCCGGGCCTCACCCACGGGGCAGGCAAGCTTGTGGAAGAATTCGGCACGGATGAGCAGAAACGGCTGTATCTGAAGAAGATGTTCTCCGGAGAGTGGACCGGCACCATGCTGTTGACCGAGCCCGAAGCAGGCTCCGATGTGGGCGCGCTCACCACCACCGCCACAAAGAACGATGACGGCACTTACAGCATCACCGGGGAAAAGATCTTTATTTCCGGCGGGGACCATGATCTCGCCGACAACATCATCCACCCGGTGCTGGCCCGTATCGAGGGAGCACCTGCCGGCACCAAGGGGATCAGCCTCTTTCTCGTTCCCAAGTTTCGGGTGAACGACGACGGTTCCATCGGGGAATTCAACGATGTGGTCTGCACCAGCCTCGAGCACAAGCTCGGCATCCACGGCAACAGCACCTGCGCCCTGTCACTCGGCAGCAAGGGCGGCTGCGTGGGCACGCTTCTGGGAGAAGAAAACAAGGGCATGAGAGCCATGTTCCTGATGATGAACGAAGCGCGTCTGCTCGTGGGGTACCAGGGGTTTTCCTGCGCCACCGCCTCCTACATGCACGCGCTTGACTATGCCCGCCAGCGGGTCCAGGGCAAAAATCTCGTGGAAATGATGAACCCGGAAGCCAAATCCGTGACCATCATCAACCACCCTGACGTCCGGCGCCAGCTCATGGAGATGAAAGTATACGTGGAAGGCATGAGAAGCCTCCTGTACTATGTGAATTACTGCGCGGACATGGCGGCCAATGCGGAATCAGAAGAGGAGCGGAACCGGTACCAGGGATTTGTGGAGGTCCTGACCCCGGTGGCCAAGGGATACGTCACGGACCGGTCCTTCGAGGTCTGCAGCCAGGGCGTCCAGGTCTACGGCGGGTACGGATACATTGAAGAGTACCCTGTGGCCCAGCTCCTTCGGGACTGCCGGATCACCCAGATTTACGAAGGAACCAACGGCATCCAGGCCATGGACCTTCTGGGCAGGAAACTGGGGCTGCAAAAAGGCAAGCCCATCATGGATCTTTTCGGCGAGATGCAGAAATCCGTGGCTGCCGGAAAAGAGATCGAATCCCTGAAGAGTCATGCAGCCCGGGTGGAAGAGGCGCTCAACAAGCTCGGTGAAGTGGCTCTTCACATGGGGCAGACCGCCATGAGCGAAAAGGTACTCCATGCCTTTGCCAACGCCCATCCGTTCCTGGATGCCACAGGAGATGTGAGCCTTGCCTGGATGCATCTGTGGCGGGCCGTTGTCGCAGCAAACAAGCTGGAAAAGGCAAAAAAGAAAGACAAGCCTTTTTATGAGGGCATTCTCAAGTCCTTCTACTACTTTGTGGAGACCAAACTGCCCATCACACTGGGAAGACTCGAGGCCCTGAAGAGCACCTGCTCGGTTGCAGTGGACATCGAGGACGCTTCATTTCCGTCTTGATTTAGGTATTAGGTATTAGGTGTTAGGTATTAGGTTTTTGCTAATACCTGATACCTGCCCTGACATTATATGAAAGTCCGGGCCATCTTCCCGGCAGCGCGAGGCCCTTCAAGGGGTCTCCTTTCCTTTACATTGAGAACCGGAGGGGGTAAAATTTATCCTCATTTCGGGCAATAAAACCGCAAACTGTTTGAGGACCAACCGGACCGCAGTTTTTGCGGTTTTGGCCGAAATGAGGATAAATTCCCCCGAAGGTTCGGCGTACAGGAAAGGTGACCCCTTGAAGGGCCGGAATCCGGCAGGACCTGACAGCTGTCGATCTAATGGGCTTCGGTCCAGTTCTTTCCCCATCCGATGTTCACCGCAAGGGGAACCTTGAGGT
>CAYFVA010000055.1:0-2600 GCA_964346265.1 uncultured Desulfobacterales bacterium | reverse complement strand
GCTTCGGTCCAGTTCTTTCCCCATCCGATGTTCACCGCAAGGGGAACCTTGAGGTCGTACACATTCTCCATCACCTCTTTTGCAAGATCCGACACGCGCTCGATCTCGTTTTCCGGTACCTCGAAGATGATTTCGTCGTGAACGGATAACAGCATTCTGGATTCGAGTTCCGCCTTGAGCAGCTCTTTTTCCATTTGGATCATGGCAAGCTTGATGAGATCTGCCGCGCTTCCCTGGATGGGCGTGTTGATGGCGATCCGTTCAGCAAACTTTCGCGTGTTTGCATTTTTGGCGTCGATTTCCTCCACTTTCCGCTTTCTGCCGAGAAGGGTCTTCACCTCCCGGGTTTGCCGGGCGGTTTCCACGGTCTCGTCTATAAATCGCTTGACGCCTGCGTACCGTTTGAAATAGTTGTCAATATACAACTGCGCCATCTTCCGGGAAATTCCCAGATCCCCGGAAAGCTTGTATGCGCTCATGCCGTAGACGATCCCGAAGTTGACCGCCTTGGCCTGCCGCCGGAGATCATCGGTCACAAAATCCGGGATCACCTCGAACACCTCGATGGCGGTCCTTGCATGGATGTCCTCGTTGTTCACAAACGCATCCATGAGGATAGGGTCCTCTGCACAATGAGCCAGGACCCTCAGCTCGATCTGGGAATAGTCCGCGGAAAGGAGCACCGAACCTTGCTCCGGCACGAACGTCTTCCGGATTTTCCTGCCCTCCTCGCTGCGCACCGGGATATTCTGCAGGTTCGGGTTGGAACTGCTCAACCGTCCCGTGGCTGTGACGCTCTGGTTGAACGAGGTATGAATCCGGCCCGTTTTCGGGTTGATCAGTTCGCGAAGGGCGTCCGAATACGTGGACTTGAGCTTGGAAAGGGTCCGGTACCGAAGCAGGAGAGCCGGCAGTTCGTGATCCCTGGAAAGTGTGGTCAACACATCCACGTCAGTGGAATACCCTTTGGTTTTCCGGGTTTTTTTCACCACCGGCAATCCGAGCTTTTCAAACAGGATCACACCGAGCTGTTGAGACGAATTGATGTTGAACTCTTCGCCCGCAGCCGAGTAGATATCGGTTTGGATCCTTTCAAGCTCGTGCTCAAAGGTTTTGGACAACTCGTCGATTTTTTCCCTGTCAATTTTGATCCCGGTGATTTCCATCCGGGCCAGCACCGGCAGAAGGGGCATTTCCACATTGTCCATCAGGGATTTCAGACCATCCGCCCCGATTCTTTCGGAGAGTTTGTTGTACGCCATCAGCGTGAGATCCGCGTCTTCGCAGGCATATTCATATGCATCCGCAATCCTGATCTCGTCAAACCCTTTCTGCTGTTTTCCCTTTCCGGTGACCTCCTGGTAGGAAAGGGTTTTGTACCCGAAAAGATCCATTGCGATCTGGTCCAGGCTGTGGCCCCTTGTGGACGGATTCACAAGATGGGATGCGATCATGGTGTCGAATATAATGCCGTTCATTTCGATCCCGCAGTTCGACAGCACGATGTAGTCATATTTGATGTTCTGGCCGACCTTTTTGACGGTCTCACTTTCCAGAACGGGCTTGAGGATGGACAATACCTCCTCTTTGTCCGGCTGAGTTTCCCGATCCTCGCCCGTATGTCCCACCGGAACGTACACGGCGCGGTTTTCCTCCCATGCAACGGAAATGCCCACAAGTTCGGCCCGGACCGGCTCGGTTGACGTGGTTTCCGTGTCCACGGCAAAAACGTCCGCCTTTTCAAGGGTTCGGGCAAGTGTTTTCACTTCCTCGATATCCGTTACAAGGGTGTACTCCTTGTCTGCCGAGTCCCGGCCCCGGGTATATTCGGCTGCAAGCTCCCGGAATTCAAACGCCTGGAACAGCCCTGCCAGTTTCTCGAAATCCGGGGGCACCGTTTTAAAACTTTCCACTTCTCCGCAGACCCGGACCGACCGGTTGATGGCGGCAAGCTCCCGGCTCAGAAAGGCCTGGTCCTTATGGGCCAGAAGATTCTCATGCAGTTTTTTCTTTTTGGTAAGTGCGCCCAGGTTTTCATACACCCTTTCCATGCTTCCGTGGTCCGCCACCAGTTTCATGGCCGTTTTCGGGCCGACACCGGGAACGCCGGGAATGTTGTCGGAACTGTCCCCGGCAAAGCCCAGCATGTCCACGAACTGCTCCGGCGAAAGCCCGTAATCGGTCTGCACGGCGTCCACGTCAATGATCACATCTTTCATGGGGTCCCAGATGATGCAGTCTTTGTTCACAAGCTGGATAAAATCCTTGTCCCCGGTGACCATGACCACCTTGAAGCCCTTTTCCACGGCCATTTTTGCAAATGTACCCACAAGATCGTCCGCTTCCATGCCCTGTTTTTCCACGATCGGGATGTTCATGGCACAAACGACTTCTTTGATGTCCGGAATCTGGGTGGCGAGATCCTCGTCCATGGGCGGCCGGTTCGCCTTGTACTCCTTGTAGATCTCGTGCCGGAACGTGGGGCCTTTTGCATCGAAAAACATGCCCACGTATTCCGGACTTTTGTCATGGAGCAGCTTGAGAAGAATCCGGGTGAAACCGAACGTGGCGTTGGTGGGATGGCCCCTTGACGTCTTGAG
>CAYFVA010000054.1:0-11997 GCA_964346265.1 uncultured Desulfobacterales bacterium | reverse complement strand
GAAGGGGATACGGAACCTACTGATGCCGGGTGTTTAGCACGGACTTTCATATAAAAAGAGGAAATGGCTTCTGCTGCGCTTTCGTGCTTGAATTTCCGGAGTTCAGCCGGAGAAAATCCAAATGAATTCGACAAAATCCCCGGCAAAAAAATTGAACTCGTGAATAAACCCGAACCAGTTGTTTGTTTTTACGATCGAAAAACACTTATACATTGACTGGTTTTTGCATTTGAGCTAATTAGGGGATGTTGACTATAACCGACTCAAACAATACAATTTTTTTGGACTCTCATGGATAAAAAAATCGGGCTTGTGGTTAAAGATGACACCAAAGCCAAACAGACCTGTGACACAATCAAAGCATACCTTGGTGATCGCTGCCGGGTGGTCGATATATCCGCAAAACCGAATGCATCCGCTATTACGGATCTTTTTTGTGTCCTTGTATTAGGAGGAGACGGAACATTTCTGAGTGCAGCAAGGTTTACCCTTGATTTTGATATTCCTTTAATGGGCATTAAGTTCGGCGAGGTGGGGTTTCTTGCCGAAACACTTGAAGATGAAATCATTCCTGCCGTGAATGCAATTCTCGAGGACAGATACACGGTGGAATTCCGTACCCGGCTGCAAATCCTCGTGAAAAACAACGGCGCAACACGTACTTGTGTTGATGTGCTGAACGATGCCGTGATCAACAAGTCAGCCTTGTCCCGGCTTGCCTACTGTGATGTATATATCGACCAATATTATTTGACAACGTATAAGGCAGATGGGTTGATAGTGGGGACGCCCACAGGCTCGACCGCCTACTCTCTTGCAGCCGGAGGCCCGGTGATTCACCCGGCGGTTCCTGGAATCATATTAACTCCGATCTGTCCGTTCACCCTTACAAACCGGCCCTTGATTCTGCCGGACTCGGTATCCATTGAAATTCAAATCACAGGAAATCCAACTGATAATTTTCTGACTTTGGACGGCCAGGAAGGACTTAATGTAGATTCCTCCGACCGGATATTTGTTACCAAAAGCAAAACTCCCCTGAAAATGATCTGTCTTAATGAACAGAACTATTTCAATGTTCTTAAAGCACGGCTTATGTGGAGTGGGGGGAAAAGCTGAAAGAAGACTTATGATCAACAAAGAATCCATTATAGATGCTCATGTACATTGCGGCGTACAGGACGAATTTGTTCGGCAGGCTTTTACCGATTACCTTGAAGCAATAAAGAAGACCGGTATACAAGGGGCGGTTATGTTTCCTCCGGTTATCGAAATTTACGACCGGCACAATCCGGATTTCAAGGATTCTGCATACTGGCGGGAAAGGCGAAAGAGAGCAAACCAATACGTTGAAGGACTTGAATCTGTTTCCATTCAAATCATCCCCTACTTTTTCATATGGAATGATTTTGCTTTGGAACAGCTTTCTCCCCGGCACAAGGGAATCAAATGGCACAGGCACAGTGATGAACCGGTATACCATTACAACACTCCCGAATGCAGCAGGGCTGTGGAGAAAATCCGATCCCTGAATATGCCTGTGGTGTACGAGGAGGAGCTTGATAACACCCTGGCCTTTATTCGTGATATTGCCGGCGGTGTCCGGGTGATCCTTCCTCATCTGGGGGGATTGAACGGAGGCTATTACACGGTAAAGCGGCATGGTATCTGGAACAATCCGCTTGTGTATACAGATACCGCCCTTGCCGGTACCGCAGAAATCAATGACTACATCGACAATTTCGGAACCGAGCGGATTCTTTTTGGATCAGATTTTCCTTTTGGCGATCCTGAAAGTGAACTTGCCAAAATAGAGGAGCTCGATCTTCCCCTGGAGAAAAAAAACCGTATACTGGCGGGAAATCTAAAAGCTCTTCTTGCAGACAGCAATCCATAATTTTTCGGCCCGGCTTGTATTCAAAAAATTTTCAGACAGGAAAACGGTGATAGTGAAACTACAGAGTCAGAAATTCCCCACTCAAAGAAAGAAAGGGAGTTCAGCAGTAAAAAGACGGGTGTGAACGGCACCTTTCGGTTTCAGATCGCTTTTGAAAATATGGAGACCGGTCACCTGATACGGCTTCGATCGAAAGAAACTGTACTGCTCGATCATCTCAAAAACCGTGCGGGAATTAACCCTGCCCTTTGTTCTTCCAATGGTGAAATGGGGGTGAAAACGTTTTTTCTCCTTTTGGAACCCCAGGGTTGATAATTCTTTTTCAACGGAAGAATGGAGACCTTCCAGCTTTTCCGTTTCCCCTGTCACTTTGCTCCACAGAACCTTCGGGCTCTTTACCGAAGGAAAAACCCCGAGTCCACCAGCAGAAAGATAAAACGGAGAGCTCGAAGACACGGCTTTTTGTAAACGGGTTTTCAATTGTTCAAACACCTCGCCATTGGTGCTGCCCAGAAATTTTAGGGTCAGATGCATGTTGTTTTCGTGGACCCATGATGCACGGATTCCGTTTTGTTTGAGCCGGTCTTGAATATCCGTCAAAAACCGTTTGATGTCATCGGATACCGACACGGCGATGAACAGTCTGTCGTTTGTTTCAGTCACCGCTTTTTCCTTTGATAAACCCCAAAAAAACGCGGTACGGTCCGGGAGTACCAGGGGGAACAAGTGCTACCCGGTCCTTGTGCTTCAACATGGTTTCACGTGAAACTACTTTTCCATTAACAAAAACGGCTTCCACTTCCCCGAAGTCGAGCCCCATTTGTGCAATCAATTCAGAGACACTGGTACCCTCTTCAATCTCCGGTTCAGCGTTTATACATTCAATTCCTTTTTTCACCAGTTTTTTCTGTAAAAAGGAAAATGCATTAAAAGTGACGGTGATCATCCCATCTCCTAACAGCTTGATACCATAATATTCTCGGCGTTAACCTTCCGAATGACGAGGTGATACCCCCGAACGGTAAGTTCTATATCGCTGGTCTCCGGATTGATCCGGTCTATGTGAAATATACTTCCGGCCGTAACGCCGTGTTGGGAAAGCATATCCATGGTACCGTCATCACTGTCGCATCGAACGAGCCTTGCCTTTTCTCCGACCCGGAGCTCACTTAAAGAAACAACCTCTCCGGCAAATGCGGAACATGTTCCTCCGTTCCCTTCTTCTGCGAATCGACAGGCATCCACGTGGCTGCATTCATTTTTCGGCTTACCGGTTGTACTGAACCGGCGGAAACCTTCGATCCATTCCTGACCGCTTCTGGGACAAATTTCGGTGAACTCGACAAATTTCACGATTTTATCCAGAACCTCCGGGGTTACCTCGTGTTCCATTTTACAGGCGGCTTCATCCGAAGTTTGAGGGTCAATGCAGAGAATTTCCGTGAAAAACTGTTTCAAAACTTCATGCCGCCGGATTACATCAACGGCCACGGCCCGCCCCTGTTCGGTTAAAGTGATGACGTCGTAAGGCGAATAATTCAAGTATCCTTTAGAGGAAAGAGACTTTAACGCTCCTGTTACCGACGAGTTGTTCACGTTCAACCGCTTGGCGATCTCTTTGACCCTTGCCGCCTGTTTTTCCTGGATAATCTGATAAATAACTTCGAGATAATCTTCAAGACTTGGTGTCAGTTTTTGTTTGGTTTTCATGATTTGTCACCTGTAAAATAGTTTTAGGCTATCAAATATTATACGGTTACTCATAATTTGTAAAGTGTTCCATAAAAAAACAATCTAACAATGTGAAAATTTACACTCAACCGGTCACTCGGATTTTTCCTTGATCTTTTGCAGCACAATTACTATGATAACAAGTATCATCAAATATACGTTTTTTCCTGAAACAAGTATCAGTACGGCACACATTATGACAGACACCGACAGAAAACCGGATTATGCCATATGGGGGAGAGATCACCCGGATGAAGTGATCAGCCAGTTCGAAGACGCACTCAGCCTTCCCGTTTCTTTGAAAGGCGCGCTGATGGCGGATGCACACCTGGGATACGGGCTTCCCATAGGCGGCGTTCTGGCAACACAAAACGCTGTGATTCCGTACGCTGTTGGAATGGATATCGCTTGCCGGATGAAAATGAGTATTCTTGACGCCCCGGCGGAACGGTTACAAACCCGCAAAAGTGAGTACAGAGAGGTACTGGAGCGTGAAACCTGTTTCGGTGTCGGGAAAAATTTCAAACGATCCAGACACCACAAGGTGATGGATGAAGACTGGTCCTTCTGCAAACCGGTTCGGTCCCTCAAAGATACGGCAGCAAGACAGCTTGGAACCAGCGGCTCGGGCAATCATTTCGCTGAATTCGGCATCCTTGCTCTTGATTCACCCGAATTGGGGCTGCCTTCCGGCTTCTATTCCGCCTTTCTTACACACAGCGGAAGCAGAGGGGCGGGTGCGTCCATTGCCAAACATTACAGCGCCATTGCAAAAAGAAAACATCCGGAACTGTCCAGGGGATTGAACAACCTGGCCTGGCTGAATATGGATTCCGAAGAGGGAATCGAATACTGGAAAGCCATGGAGCTTATGGGACGGTATGCCTCTGCGAATCACGAAATCATCCATGAAGCAGTGCTCGGAGAACTGGGGGAGCCGGTGGTGACAACCATTGAGAACCACCACAATTTTGCATGGAAAGAGCGTTTGGACCACAGAGACCTGATCGTTCACCGGAAAGGGGCCACGCCTGCGGCGGAAGGCGCCCTGGCGGTGATTCCCGGATCCATGGCTTCTCCGGCATTCGTGGTTCGGGGCAGGGGGGTGAAACGGTCCATCTGTTCGGCCGCTCACGGGGCCGGCAGAAAGATGAGCAGAAAAGCCGCCAAAAAAAACTTTACCACGAAGGAGCTTAAAAGGGTGCTTGAAGAGAAAGGCATCACTTTGATCTCCGCAGGAATTGACGAAGTACCGATGGCGTACAAGGAGATTGAAACGGTGATGAACCTGCAAAAAGACCTGGTGGACATTGTCGCCAGGTTCGATCCGCTCCTTGTAAAAATGGCGCCGTCGTAAACAGAATCGCAAAAACGAACACGAATCCAGCAACCTAAAGGAGGAGAAAATGGGAAAAATTTTACGGATTAACACCAGAACCAAAAGCCACACGTTTGAAGAATTATCAGGAGATCTGGCCGGCTTGGGGGGCAGGGCCCTCACATCCAAGATGATTCTGAATGAAGTGCCTGCCACATGCCACCCTTTGGGCAAATCCAACAAACTGGTTTTCTCGCCGGGTCTTCTGTCCGGGTCTGCCGCTGCCAATTCGGGCCGGTTGTCCGCAGGGGCTAAGTCTCCGCTCACCGGCGGTATAAAAGAGAGCAATTCCGGGGGTTTTGTGGCCCAGAAACTTGCGAAACTCGGCATCAGCGCACTCGTACTGGAGGACAAACCCGAGGATTCAGAATACAGCATGATCGTGATCAAAGAAAATTCCGTTGAAATCGTGCCGGCGCAAGAATTCAACAACAAAGGCAATTACGAGATCATGGAAAAACTCTGGGAATCCTACGGCAAAAAGACCGGAGTTCTCAGCATCGGCCAGGCCGGTGAACAGTGTCTTAAAGCGGCCAGTATCCAGCAGGCGGACATGAACGGAAGGCCCGGCCGGGCTGTGGGCCGCGGCGGTCTTGGAGCGGTTATGGGATCCAAAAAAATTAAAGCCGTTGTAGTGGATGACTCCGGATCCTCCCGAGTGGATATCAATGATTCCGACGCTTTTAAAACGGCAAACAAAAAATGGGTGGAGATGCTCAGGGGACATTCGGTTACAGGAGAAGGCCTTCCGGCCCTCGGAACTGCCGTACTGGTCAATATTATTAATGAAGCAGGCGCTTACCCCACCAAAAATTTCAGGGACGGACGCTTTGATGGCGCCCAGGCCACCTCGGGTGAAAAAATCGCGGAACTGATCGAAAAGCGGGGGGGCATCACCACGGAAGGATGTCACCCGGGCTGTGTCATGAAATGCTCGAATGTCTATCACGGGGAGGACGGCAAATTCCTGACCACCGGCTTTGAGTATGAAACCATCTGGGCAATGGGAGCTCACACCACCATAAAAGAAATCGATGACATTGCGATGATGGACCGGCTCTGTGACGACTACGGCCTTGACACCATAGAAACCGGTGTGACCATCGGTGTTGCCATGGAAGGCGGCATGCTTGAATGGGGGGACGGCAAAGGAGCCATCGAATTGCTCAAAAAAGTGGAAGCCGGCGGATATGAAGGGAAAATTATTGGAAACGGCGCCAAATTTACTGGTGACGCCCTTGGCGTAGATCGGATCCCGGTAGTAAAAAATCAGGCGCTGCCTGCTTATGACCCAAGAGCCGTTAAAGGAGTCGGGGTTACGTACGCAACCACTCCCATGGGGGCGGACCATACAGCCGGATACGGAGTGACGGCGAACATCCTGGGGGTAGGGGGCAACACCGATCCTCTTAAAAAAGAAGGCAATATAGAACTTTCCCAGAACCTGCAGATTGCTACTGCAGCAATCGACTCGGCGGGTCTTTGCCTGTTTGTCGCTTTTGCCGTTCTGGACAACGAGGACGGAGTCCAGACCATTGTGGATATGATCAATGCCCAGTACGGTTTGAGCCTGACTCCTGAAGATGTGGTCAATCTGGGCAAATCGGTATTACAGGATGAAAAGGAATTCAACAGGAGAGCCGGTTTCACAAAAGTAGACGACCAGCTGCCTGAAATGTTCAATGACAAGTTCCCGCCCCATGACACACAATGGGATTTTACAACAGACGAACTCGGTAAAACGCTTGACTTCTAAGGACAAGCCCGAAAGAGGGAGGAACTTCAAAACTTTGGTTCCTCCCTCTCTTCTCTTTTAGCCCTCTCCCTTTCTCCAGGGGCCCATCCCGGAGACTATAATAAACCGGACAGATTATGTGTTACAAATCCGGACATATCACGTGTTACTGACAGCCGGAAAAATTTTTCTTGACAAAACATGGAATTTCCCTTTTATCATACATGATATTGAAACACTGTTTTGTATTACAAAACAAGAAAAGGAGGAACAATGAACGATGCCTTGGTGGTATTTATATCCGGTATTGCGGGAGTGGGGTGTGGTATGACGCTGTTGTATTTCTCCATAAGGATCACGGCAAAAATAACCGACTTCATGGAACAAAAAAAGGAGGCTGGTAATGCCTGATCAAATTCTCAGTTTGTACAAAACAACCGGCTTTTTTTACCTCACCCCGGGCATGGCCGTGATGTGGTTGATCGGGCTGACCCTTATATATCTTGCCATTTCAAAGAATTATGAACCACTGCTGCTGCTGCCCATCGGCTTCGGGATTCTTCTTGCAAACCTGCCTCTGTCCGGCTTAATGGAACCGAACGAAGGACTGATCTGGAGATTCTACCACTACGGCATTCAATGGGAAATCATTCCGCCTCTGATTTTTCTGGGGCTCGGCGCTCTTACCGATTTTGCTCCTCTTCTGGCCAATCCGCGTCTGATTTTTCTCGGGGCCGGGGCCCAGGCCGGGGTGTATGTGGCGTTTTTCTTTGCCCAGGCCGTCGGGTTCGATCTGTCAGAAGCCGCAGTTATAGGTATTATCGGCGGAGCAGACGGGCCGACAACCATATTCCTCGCAGCCAACCTCTCTCCGCAGCTTTTGGGGGCCTGTGCTGTTGCGGCTTATTCGTACATGGCAATGGTTCCGATCATTCAGCCCCCGATCATGAAACTTCTCACAACCGAAGCCGAGCGAAAAATCAGAATGAAAAAGGTCAGAAAGGTCAACAGCCTGGAAAAACTTTTTTTTCCGATCGTGTCCGCCTTGTTGATCATCCTTTTGATCCCGGCTTCCGCACCGCTTATCGCCATGTTCATGCTGGGCAACCTGTTCAGGGAGGCAAAGGTGGTGGAACGGTTGACAAACGCGGCACAGAATGAACTGATGAATATCGTCACCATCTTTCTCGGCCTGCCGGTGGGTGCGACCATGAATGCGGAGACGTTTTTGAAAAGCGATGTTCTTTTCATATTCATCCTCGGGCTTTGTGCGTTTATCATAAGCACGGCCACGGGAATCCTGCTGGCCAAACTCATCAATCTGTTCACAAAAAGAAAAATCAATCCCCTCCTCGGAGCGGCAGGGGTATCAGCAGTACCCATGGCTGCCAGAGTTGTTCATAAGGTGGGAATGGAAGCGGACAAGAGAAATTATCTTTTGATGTACGCCATGGGCCCGAATGTAGCCGGAGTGATCGGCACCGTCATTGCGGCCGGTGTTTTTCTCACGCTTCTCGGATAAGCACGGTCGTTGACTGCTGTTTTTGGCCAAGAATCAATCGGAACCGTTTGTTTTTGTGACACAGAATCATCTTGTGGTATTTTATATTCTTGACAGGAATTGAATCTTTGTCATATAAAATATTTCCGTTCTGCATTGGATAATCTGACCACACGGTTTGAAAACCGGGTGGAACAGAAAAAAGGAGGCGGTCCGATCCAGAAGTTCGAATCCGTACCGTTTCGGCATTGATCGAGTTTGAAAAGAGGAAAAACAGGCCGACGGGTCATATGAAAACGTGAAAAAGGAGAAGGGCGGATCGTGAAGTTGATGGTAAGTGCGCTGGATCATTCCGCCAATATTCACTTGAAAGCCGTTATGGAAAACTTTGACGGCAAAGTTGAATTCACCGGTATATTCGATGCAGCCTTGGGGAACCCGTATATTGATATCAGTGCACTGGCGGTCATGGGTTTTTCCGATGTAATAAACAAGCTCCCTTTTTTTTTGAAACTGCAGCGCAAAATGGTTGAACTGTCCGAAAAAGCAGACAAGGTTCTCCTGCTTGATTCGTCCGGATTTAACCTCCCGTTGGCCAAAAAAATCAGAAAGAACGAGCCCAATAAAATTATCATCTACTATATTCTGCCCCAGGCATGGGCATGGAAAAAGAAGCGGATACCTGTACTGGAGGAGACCATCACTTCTCTGGCCTCGATTCTGCCGTTTGAATCCGATTTTTATTCTAAGAGCGCACCAATTGAATACGTGGGACACCCCCTTCTCGATGAAATTCCAAAATACAAATCAAAAGTTGAAAACAACGGAAAAATCGCATTTATGCCGGGCAGCCGGGCCGGCGAGATCAGACGGCTGATGCCGGTTTTTAAAGAATTGCGGGCGCAGATTGACTGTGAGGCGTACCTTGTCGTACCACGAAACTTTGAGGCGGAAAAAATCAAAAATATATACGGAAGCCTGACCGGTTTCAAAATCGTTCACAACGCGCACGAAACGTTGTACGAGTGCGGCTTTGCTTTTATCTGCAGCGGCACGGCAACACTGGAAGCAGCTCTTATCGGCATTCCTTTTGTGTTGAGTTATACCGCCAAACCCCTTGACTATATCATCGCTGAAAAAGTCGTAAAGATCAAATATATTGGATTGGCCAATATTCTGTTTGACAAGTGTAAAGGTGAACCCATGCATCCGGAACTGATCCAAAAGGATGTCACGAGCAAAAACCTCCTGTATCAGTTCCGTACCATGGACAAAGATGTGTTTTTCGAAAAATCCCGTCAGCTGAAAAGCTATCTGAAACATGGCAGCGCCGCACGTGTTGCCCGGATCATCGAGGATTCCAATGGAAATTGAATTTTTAAGACAAGGCATGTAAATCATGATCAATATTGCACTTATCGGGCTGGGCGCCATGGGCAGCCATCATTACAGAATTCTGAAACAAATGAATGAGCGGGTCAATATCTGCGCTCTGTGTGACACGGTTGAAACATCGAACTATGACGAACCCTTTTATACGGATGTCGACCGGCTCCTTGACGACTTCCGGCCGGATGCCGCGTTTATTGCCACCCCGACGTTTTCCCATAAAGAGATTGTTTTAAAATGTATCGAGAGAAATACAGCGGTTTTTATTGAAAAGCCGGTGGCTTCCACTGTTGAAGACGGGAAAACCATCTGCAGCGCAGTTAAAGCCAGTAAAGTAAAAAGCTGTGTCGGTCATGTGGAACGATTTAATCCGGTGGTCCAGGGATTGAAAAATGAATTGTACGACAAGGAAATTTATTCTATATCGTTTACCCGCGTGGGCCCGTTTCCCCCCCGGATAGCGGATGTGGGCGTATTGACAGACCTGTCGGTACACGATATTGACTTGATCCGCTTTATAACAGGCCGCAAAATCCTGAAAAAGTCGGTCTTTTCATCCCAAAAGATTCACAACCACCATGAAGACAATGCGATATTGAGTTTTGAACTGGAAGATACCACTTTGGCGGAAATCACCACCAACTGGCTCACACCGTTTAAAAAAAGAACCATTGACGTGGCATGCAGGGATGCCTATTACGAAGCCGACCTGATCACTCAGAATCTGACCGAGTATTCCAACTTCGTAAAGGACAACTCCTATACCGTCCGGGTCTGTCATATCAAAAAGGACGAACCGCTTTTCAAAGAGATAAACGCTTTTGTGGATTATCTGGAAGGTGTGCAAGAACGTGGTTCGCTTGCCAGTATTGAAGACAGCATTATCACTCTTGAAACAGCAAACGGTTCGTGAGGCACAACCGGTAAACGGATCAACCTCTCTTCCGCGGGACAGAGCTTTTTCCCGTTGGTTCCGGTGAGTCAACCCCACCTCTTTTTCTGTTGTATTCTTCGGCGGAAGTTACAATTGATCTGTAATCCTTTGAGGGTTCCGGATTACCATGAGATGGAGGAACCTTGTATGTAAAAAAGGCGGAACCATGAAATTGAGCAGAAAGTATTTTTCTATATGAATCAGTATCAAAACGAAAAAACCATTCCTTATGAAGCGGCTATAACGGTCTTTTTGTTGACTTTGGTCTTTTTTTTCAACTTTCTGGGCCGGTTGAACCTGGCTCCGTTCATGGTTCAGGTGGAGAATGAGTTCGGCATATCCCACTCCCAGGCAGGACAATTGTTTCTGTTCATCGCATTGGGGTACGGTTTTGCCCTTGTTCTGTCCGGATTTGCGGCAAGAAAATTGCGCCACTCCGGTACAGTAATGCTTTCCTCGGCAGCTCTGGGTCTTATCCTGATACTGCTCAGCTTCACCCCGTCACTGGTCTGGCTGAAAATATTGCTGCTGTTACTCGGGTTTTCCGGCGGACTCTACCTTCCTTCCGGAATTACTATTATTACGCAAGTGCTTTCTTCAAGGCACTGGGGAAAAGGACTGGCCGTTCATGAAATCGCTCCCAATGCCAGTTTTGTTCTGGCACCGGCCATAGCCGCGGCAGTTGAAGGGCTTTTTACCTGGCGGGAAATCTTTCTTTTCATCGGTATCGGATCCATAATTACTTCAGCAGCTTTTGCCCGTTTCGGGCGGGGAGGCAATTTCGCAGGACAGGCCCCCAACCCGGCCAACATATTATCCATGTTGAAAACCGGGAAACTATGGATCCTGGCCGGCCTTTTCACAGTGGGCGTAAGCATCACCTTCGGCTCTTTCAGCATGCTGCCCCTGTATCTGGTCACAGAGCATGGATTGAGCGAGGCCCAAGCCAATCAACTGGTTTCTTTTTCCCGGATCCCCTGCTTTTTTGTGGCTCTCGGGGCAGGCCTCCTGATAGACCGTATAGGAGCCAAAACAACCATTATTCTGGCCCTGAGTACAGCCGGAATTTTGACCCTGGCCCTGGGGGTGCTACAAAATCAGCTGCTACAGATTGCGGTTATACTGCAGCCTCTTCTGGCAGTCACTTTTTTTCCGGCGGGTTTTGCCGGACTTTCTCAAATTTTTGATTCTGAATGCCGCAGTCTGGCCGTTTCTCTGATCATTCCCCTGGCCTTTATTTCCGGTACCGGCCTTATCCCTACAGGCCTCGGCTGGTTCGGAGATCAGGGAATGTTCAAGCTTGCCTTTATAATCCACGGCCTGATCATTCTGTCTTTTATGAACCTTGTATTTCTGATCTCGTTTAACAGGCATAATAAAAAAGCCCCGCCCATTTACTAAGATAAATGAACGGGGCTTTTCGAAGAAGACC
>CAYFVA010000053.1:0-12028 GCA_964346265.1 uncultured Desulfobacterales bacterium | reverse complement strand
GGCGGAAGGATTCTTTTCGAATCCCGCCGCCCTTTGCTCAGTGGGGAAGATCTATTGTAAAATACATCCATACCCAGCGCTGTATGAGTTATTTCTTTTCAAACAGCAGGATGCCCCAGGCCAGGTTGCCTTTGTTTCCGCCGTCAACCCAGTGATTCAATCCCTTGATCATCTTGTCCACATATTTGCGGCTGGAGATCCT
Source organism: uncultured Desulfobacterales bacterium (assembly GCA_964346265.1). Lineage (GTDB taxonomy): Bacteria > Desulfobacterota > Desulfobacteria > Desulfobacterales > Desulfobacteraceae > JAIPEK01. The sequence continues at coordinate 11,826 of CAYFVA010000053.1, read as the reverse complement.
TGTAATGTTGTTATAGTCGTCTTCCAGAACGGTCCGCACCCTGTCGTAATGTACGGGCAGATGATCGGAAAGATCCACAACTTCAACTTCCCTGAGTCCGGCCTCTTTTGCCATCTCTTTGTATTTGTCGACAGAGCCCATTTCATCCAGATTGATCCGGTCCAGGATCGGCTGGAGATCTTCGTTATCCACTCCGTCCTTCTGCATGGGATCGGTGAAGATGAACGATCCGTCTTTCTTAAGAACCCGTTCCACCTCTTTGAATACCTGCTGTTTCTGATCGCTGTGCAGAATGGCGTCCTCACTCCATATGATATCAAAGGATTCGTCTTCATACGGAACATCGTCAAAGGTTCCGTCACAGACCTCGATCAGATGATCCAGACCCCTCTGCATGTTCTTTTCCCGGTTTCTCTTGTTTTCAACCTCGCTGATATTTACACAGCATACCCGGCAGCCGTATTTTGAGGCGAGCTGACGCGCGGCGCCGCCGTAACCGGCACCGATATCGAGAATGTTGGTCCCTTCATTGATGTCCACCATTGAAGCCATTTTTTCCACGGTCCTGCGGCTGGCGTCAGAAATGGATTCGTCCGCGTCATGGTAGATACCGATATGGATGTCTTCCCCGCCCCACACGTGGTAATAGAATTCATCCGCGTCATGGCTGTTGTAGTAGTCCCTGGCCACCCGGTTGGAACCGGTGTAGGACTGCTCCATGTATTCCTTTTCCGCCACATGGATCAGAAAATCCGCATCACTGATGTCAAAATCCCTTCTGAAATCACCGAACGTGGTTATCCGCTGGTATCCGGCATCCTTGAGCAGATGCTTGGTATAATCTTTTCTCAAAGGACACATGTTGAGGTGATACACCTCTCCGCCCTGAAATTCATACTTGAACCGGGCAAGCCCTTCGTCCAGATATTCCGGCTCGGCTTTTACTTTGTTTCCGGCATAATAATACTTGTGCTTGGAGGAGAACCCTTCATCCAGCATGGTATCGTAATTTCGCTGATCGATGATCAGGATGCCGTCGTTCTTGAGCACCGAATAAAACTCCGCCAGAACTTTTCTTCTGTCCCTGTCCTTGAACAGATGGGTAAAAGAATTTCCCAGACAGATAACCGCATCATATCGGTTGTGTACGATATCCTTGGTGATCCAGCGCCAGTCCGAATTTATGGTCCTCAGGATGATATTTTCCTTTTTGGCGTTGCTGAACGCCCGGGCCAGCATGGCAGGGCTCCCGTCCAGACTGGTCACGTCGAATCCGTCCTTGATCAGCTGGACCGAATTGAAACCGGTTCCGCACGATGCATCCAGCACCTTTTTGGCGCCGTGTTTCCGCAGTAGCTTGGTGAAAAAATGATCCTCGTTTTCCGCCCGGGATTTCCAGTCGATCAGTTCATCCCACTTGTCCGCAAAACCGGTGATATACTCTTTTACATAATTGTCACTGTCTCTTTTCTTGACCGGATCGTTTCCGAAATCCTGTCTTTTTAAATCCAACATGGTTTGTTCTCCTTTTTTTCAATTGGTTGATATACCGGCACATACTGTCATACGCTCAAAATGAGGTAAAAACACCGGAATATCGATTCATTGTTTGTTATTCAAGAATCTGTGAAATGCGTCAGATTCATATGTACTGAAAGTTTTTTTACCCGCTTGGTACGGGACAAAGCAGAAGTATTTTCAATCGTCCACGAGGGTCACGATAAGAGAGGAAGTGGTTTTTCTGAACCAGTTGCCGTAAGGGGTATGATTTGCCCGGCAGTATTTCGACCCTGCCCAGTCACACCCATTTGTGAAAATTTTTCTTTTCAGTGCATGTGTTTGAAACATACAGCCTCCTTGTTCCGTTTCGCTGATTCTGCGGTTATTTCACTCCGCATGGGTACGTACAATTTCACCTGGGTCTATTTGATTGGGGTACAATTATTTTGAGTCCAATCAATTTGAGTTCAAAACATAACAAGGTTGAATATACAATGTCAAGTGTTTTTTTCAAAAAAAAACAAATCAGGCAAAACCCGCGGCAAACGCATTTTACAAAAAAAACAACGAGTCTTGAAAGGACTGCCGGGTACAGGACGATTGCTACATTTCATGAAAGCTTGTGCCGTGTTCCCTTGAGTTCGGGATACCAGCCCGGAAGACAGATTCAAGGGACGGAAAGAAGGGAGGGGCCGGTTGTTTTTCCCGGGGATCGCAGTTTGTGCAGCCCTGAAGGAGAGGGCCCTGAGGAAAAACAACCGGGTGAAAAAATAAAACGGCTAGGAAGTACTTTCCCGCTCTTCAAGCACGTCCTTTAAAACAGCGAGCGCCTTGTTACAGGCCGGCACTCCTGCATAAATCCCGGTCTGGAACATAGCTTCCGCTATCTCCTCGGTGGAACACCCCACATTCAAAGCGGCATGGACATGGAGCTTGAGTTCTTCCGGCCTGTACATGGCCGTGAGTGCCCCGACAGTCACCAGCTGCCTTGTGGGATGGGGAATTTTCTCCCTTGCGTACATGGTGCCGGTGATATACAACGACATCTGTTTTGCAAGGTCCTTGTCGAAATGCCGCCACAGGGCATACGGCTTGTCCTCGTCTTTGACTCCGTCAAAATAGAGTTGAGCCGTCTCTTTTGTTTTGCGGGCAAGGTCTTTTTCATCCATATCAGCGGTTCGCCTTTCTTACCCCGAGCTGGTCCAGGGCGATAATCCATTTGCAGATGTTGGACGAGCCTTCCACCATGGTATAGGTGGGAGCGTCCCGGTAAAAACGGGCCACCGGATATTCCGTGGAGTATCCGTATGCGCCCATGATGCGCATGGCGTAATTGGCGCATTTCATGGCGGTCTCGCCTGCCAGATACTTGGCCTGGGCCACATCCAGTCCGTTGTTGAGGCTTCCCTGGTCCTTGACCCAGGCGGCCCGGTACACGAGCATACGGGAGGCTTCGATTTCCGCGGACATCTGTGCGATCATGTCCTGGTTCATCTGGAAGTCACCGATCTTTTTGCCGAACTGTTTTCTCTGGGTGCAGTACTTGAGGACCTCGTCCAGGCAGGCCCGGGCCACGCCCACCGCTCCTGCCGCAGCAGACAGCCGGGTATGGTTCAGCGAACTGAACACGATCCTGGCTCCGTCGCCCGGCTTGCCGAGGAGATTTTCTCTGGGTACCTGTACATTGTCCAGGAACACTTCACCTGTGGGAGAGGAATGAGACCCCATTTTTTCAAGCGCCGATGTCCGGATTCCCTTGAAATTTTTGGGTTCGATCACAAAAGCGGACAGCCCTTTAGAGCCGGCATCCTTGTCTGTGTAGGCATAACAGATCAACACATCCGCAACATCCGCATTGGATATCCAGGTTTTAGAGCCGTTTAGCACATAGTGGTCCCCCTTGTCCTCGGCAACCGAGGCCATGGCCATGACATCGGATCCCGCATCCGGCTCGGTGATGCCGAAACCGCCGATATATTCGGCAGTGCAGAGCTTTTCCACATACTTGTTGACGGCCTCTTCCGTGCCGTATTTAAAGATGGTATAGGCACACCCGAGAACCTGCATGTTCACCTGGACCCTCAAAGAGGAAGAGGCTTTGGCAATCTCTTCGGTGACGATCATGGCGGCAAGCCACCCCATGTCTTCTCCCCCGTGCTCTTCCGGGATCACCGTTCCGAAGAATCCGAGCTCCCCCATTGGTTTGATCGCTTCCTCGTAAGGAAAATAATGATTGTTATCCCACTCATCCGCGTTCGGGGCGATCTTTTTTGATGCAAATTCCCGAACCGCTTTTCTCAACATTTCATGTTCCGTGGAAAGTTTAAAATCCATAGCCACTCCTTGTTTTTTTATCTGTTGTTATGTGCTTATGTTTTAGGTGTTTATGTGCTTATGTGTTTATGTACTTATGTGCTTATGTTTTCAGTTGTTATGAAGGCTTTTAGCAGTTACGGGTTTAGCTAACCGCTAAAACCTGAAACCTCAATACCCCCGCCGGCGTTGATTATTTGTTGGTGTCGCTCATGCCATGATGGTTATCTCCTGTATCCCATGGCATGGGAAAACGCCTGTGCCACTTCCATGAGACTCTGTATACATTCGTGCCGGTATTCGTCGTCTGAAATGCGGATTTCCGGTATCGCCAGACTGAGACTTGCAAGCACGGAGCCCGTGTGGTCCAGAACCGGAGCGCTGAGCGACCCCAAGCCCGGGGTTCTTTCTCCGATGCTGCGGGCATACCCCTTTTCCCTGATCTGCAGGAGCTCTTCGTGTAACCGGTCCACGCCGGTTATGGTATTTTCCGTGAGGGACTCAAGCTGCGTGGACGAAAGATACTCTTGTACAAATTCATCCGTGCAGAACGCCAGGAGACATTTGGCGGATGCTCCGGCATACAGGGGGGACCGGTGCCCCACAGGCATCCCTGCTTTCAGGGTCCGGGGCGATTCGATGGTGTCGATGCACAATCTGTGGCCGCCCTCGATGATATTGACGTGGACCGTCTCCCGGGTTCTTGTGGCAAGCTCTTCCATATACCGCCTGGCATAGCTCGTCAGTCTATTGGACTCCTGCAGGGTCTGAAGAAACCGGTAAAAAATATTCCCGATATAGTACTGCCGGGTTGCAGGATCCTGCCGGACAAAATCATACTCCTTGAGGGTTTTGAGTATCCGCTGCACCGTTGCCGGGCTGAACCCGAGTTCACCGCTCATCTCCCGTATCCCTTTGCCGGCCGTGGAATCCTGGAATTTCAGCAGGATTTTCACCGCTTTTTCTATTGAATTGAGTTTTTTTTCCTGGTTTTCCATCATCGATCTTTCAGTCCAGTATGAGTTTTTCCGGGTCCGCTTTTTCTCTCAGCACTTTGAGTTCTTCTTTCTGCGGAGCCTGTGCCTCTTTCGCCCCCTCCACATTCAGGGCGAACGCAGTTCTTTTTGCCAGATCCTCCGACCTCTCTCCCGGGTAGTACCAGAGAAGCTGCATACTCCGGGACTTCTCCTCAAACCCCATGATCCCCCGGTCCGTGATCACATGACAGGGGCCGGGGCCGGGCAGGCCTTCGGTTTCCCTGGTGTTCGAACCGCCGAGCCATCCCGGGCTTGTGAGATAGTCGAGTTTTTCCACGAACCTGCGTTTTTCAAGCTTCATGAAGATAATTTTCCTGCCGGCAGAGGAGGCCATGTCACAGGCCCCGCCGCTGCCAGGCAGCCGGAGGCCCTCAGATGAGCCGCCCTTGTCGATCCGGGTGGAGTTGAGGTTGCCGTACCGGTCGATCTGGGCGGCCCCGAGGATCCCCACCACATGCCGGGCGGTTTTTGGATTCTGGAGAAAGGCGAATGTCTCGGCAAGAGAGCAGAAAGCAGACGCCCGGTGCATCACCCGCGGATCTCCCACTGCAAGGGGAAGATCCATAAGCGAGGAATCAACGGATCCGGTTTCAAACAGGATGGTGCACTCCGGGGCGTGCCAGTGTTTGGCAGTCGCGGCGGCCAGTACGGAAATTCCCGTGCCGCAGAACACGATATCCGTGTTCAGGATTCTCCGGGCCGCGCAGATCACCATCATCTCTTTTGCCGAATACTTCATGCCTTCCTCCGGATATTCACGGAATACCCTTTTTCCGGATCCGCAAGGAGTGCCGCGGCAGTCTTCCCGGCCAGGGCTTTTTCCATGAAATCCTCATGGCTCCGGGTTTTCTTGATGTTTTCTTCCACGTAACCGGAAAAATCAACCGGATCCGCCGCCATTCCTTTGTACCAATCAAGAAATGCCGGATCATAATCATAATACCGGTAGCAGGCGGTGGGATACGCACCGAACGGAACCTCCACCACGGCGTCCACGAAGAATCCCGGTATGTTCACGGTTTCGGGCCGCTCCTTGAAGATTCGGGAATCCACGATCTCCTCGCAGGTGACAATCACCTTGCCGGCCGCTTTCACCTGTTCCGCATCCGAAAATGTAAGGCCTTCCATGGCGGCATATCCATGTTTATCCGCCCTCTGGGCATGAATAACGGTGACGTCCGGGTTCACCGCCGGCACAAGAACCAGGCGGTCCGCCTTTGATTTTGGATCTGCAAACGGATCCTCCATCACTGCAAGCTTTCTGGAAGGAATAGCCGGGTCACCGGCCCGGACGCTTTCATCAAATCCCTGCTCGTAAAGAACATCACTGCCGAGGGAGGACCTTGTGGGCAGAAACGGCACCCCCATGGATCCGGCAAGGAACCTCAGCGCCATCTGGTAGTTGGTGTAATCCTCCACAAGGATTTCGCCGTTTTGGCATTTGCGCTTGAAACAGATACAGGTGGGGGCGAATCTCCCGTTTCCGCAGTAGGCCGCCTCCACCCGGTGCACGCATCCGGCCCCCACAAGTTCATCCAGGGCCTGGCCGTTGGAATGGGCATACAGGTGAAGGTCCGTTTTTTCCTGCCGGATGATCTCATGAACTGCGGCCATGGGATTCCGGTTTATGGTAAACCCGCCCAGGGAGATGTGATCCCCGCTTTTGACAAAGGTCTCAACCGCCCGGGGCAGAGAGTATATTTTGAATTCGGATGCGCTCATGTGCCACTCTATTGTTTTATATAACAAAACACTGTTTTATTTTATGATTTATCATAAACTATAGATTTTGTCCGATGTCAAGAAAAACCTGTTTTCCTTCCGGAGGCAATCACAAAAAGAGCTTGACAGATGCAGCCGGGTATTTCATAGTTATATGATAATACAAAACATTGTTTTACATAATGAAACACTAAACCCATCAACATACAAACAGGAGGTGATGCAATGGCTGAAGAAGTACTCGCCCCGCTTGCGGGAAAGATCGTAAAACTCCATATCGAGAACGGAACCGAAGTGGAAGAGGACGAAGAGATCCTGATCATCGAAGCCATGAAGATGGAAACCCAGATTTTTGCCCCGTGCGACGGCAAAGTGACCAAGGTGGCGGTGAAAGAAGGGGATGAAGTGGAAGAGGATGACCTGATCGCCGTCATTGAGTAGTTCAAAAGGACCAAATCCGGGAGAAATGAAATCATGAGGCCTTATTTTCAAAACATGGACCCCTTTGGGAGAGCTCTGAAAAAAGGGGAGATCAAACGGACCGAGGGCAGCATACAACAGATCCGTGAAGCCGAAACATCCGTTGCCGAAGCGGTGGAAAAGGTGAAAAACGCGGGCCTGCCCGAGGAAAAAATCAATTCAAGGGGCCAGATGACGGTCTGGCAGCGCCTCGAGTACCTGGTGGACGAGGGGACCTGGTGTCCGCTCCACACCCTGTACAACCCCATGGACAACGAGGAAGGCACCACCAACGTGATGGACGGCCTGGGGAAAATCAACGGAAAGTGGGCCGTGATCATCGGATTCGACAACAAGGTCATGGCCGGTGCATGGCTTCCCGGCCAGTCCGAAAACATCCTGCGGGTGACGGATCTGGCCGCCCGGCTGAACGTTCCGCTGGTCTGGCTTGTCAACTGCAGCGGGGCGAAACTGCCGGAGCAGGAAAAGTTCTACGCCGGAAGACGGGGAGCGGGCACCCCGTTCTTCCGTCATGCAGAGCTCGAACAGCTCGGTATCCCGGTTCTTGCCGGCATATACGGCACCAACCCGGCCGGGGGCGGCTACCAGGGCATCAGCCCCACGGTTCTCTTTGCCCACAAAAACTGCAACATTGCCGTGGGCGGCGCCGGCATCGTCAGCGGCATGGCGCCCCAGGGCGGATTCAACACGGACATGGCCGAAGAGCTTGTCAAGCGGGCAAAGGAGCACAAGGCCAAGCCGCCGGGAAGCGTCAAAATCCATCACGACGAGACCGGGTTCTTCCGGTACGTGTTTGAAGAAGAGAAGGATGTGCTGGACGGACTCAAAGTCTACATGGACAAACTGCCGGCGTATGACCCGGAGGTGTTCCGGGTGGCCGAGCCCAAAGCGCCTGCGTATCCGGAAGACGACATCATGCGCCTTCTGCCCCTGGAGCCCAAGCGCACCTATGACATAGACCAGGTGCTGTCCCGTCTGGTGGACGCAGGAGAACACACCGAGTTCCGGCCCGATTACGGACCTGAAGTGTATACCGGGCTCTGCAGGGTGGACGGGTTCCTGGTGGCCTGCATCGCCAACCGGCAGGGATATCTGGGGAAGAACTATCCCGAATATGCGGATTACCCCGGCATCGGCGGCAAACTGTACCGCCAGGGACTTATCAAGATGAACGAGTTTGTCACCCTCTGCGGCCGGGACCGGATTCCCGTGATGTGGTTCCAGGACACATCCGGCATCGACGTGGGGGATGACGCGGAAAAGGCCGAACTCTTAGGTCTCGGCCAGTCCCTGATTTATTCCATCCAGCAGACGAACGTCCCCATGATGCTCACCGTGCTGAGAAAGGGGTCTGCGGCTGCCCATTACGTCATGGGAGGCCCCACTGCGAACCGGCACAACGCATTCACCCTGGGCACGGCCGCCACGGAAATTTATGTGATGCACGGGGAAACGGCTGCCGTGGCCACCTATGCAAGAAGACTTGTCAAGGAAAAGGACGCCGGGAATGAGCTTTCTCCGGTGGTCGAAAAGATGAACGAACTGGCGGACAGCTACCATGAAAAATCAAGGCCCCTTTTCTGCGCGCAAAAAGGGCTGGTGGATGAAATCGTCGATCTCAAGGATCTGAGAAAATACATGGTTGCATTCGCAGGCGCTGCCTATCAGAACCCCGAATCCATATGCCCGCAACACCAGATGATCCTTCCCAGAATCATCAGGGGATAAACAAGCTGCTGTTTTTCAAGCGGCGGAGAACCGGATACACGTTCCTCGCCGCTTGAACTTCAGAGAGGGTTGACATCCCGGTTTTTTTGCCATACAAAACAGTATGAAGCACCATCCCGAACCGATACGGAAACAGTTTTCTCCTATGCCCGGCAGACGAAGAAAAAAGATCGCCCCGGTGTTCATCCTTTTTCAGGCCCTGCTGACTGCCGCCGCACTCTTTGCGGCCCCTGTTGCGGCAAAGGATGTACTGCTGCTGAATTCCTATCATGACGGGATGATCTGGACCGATGAGATCACCGAAGCCGTGCAGAAGGAACTGACAAAAAAAGTTCCGTCCGCATCGATCCACGTGGAATACATGGATTCCAAGCGGTACTTCGGCAGCGCCTATACTGGTTCCCTTGAAACCTTTTTTCTTGAAAAATACAGACACACCGATTTCAATGTCGTGATCACCTCGGACGACAATGCACTGAACTTTGCTTTAAAGCACCGGTCTTCCCTGTTTCCGGGGACCCCGATCATCTTCTGCGGCGTAAACTACTATGACAAAGAACGATTCGATTCCCTGGAAGGGGTTACAGGTATTGTGGAATCATATGATTTTGCCGGAACCATAGAGCTGGCACTTGATCTGCATCCAAAGACCCGGACGGTGTTCATGATCAATGATGACACCCCCACGGGACGGGCCAACCGGAAGGTGATCGACAGGATCATCTCCGGGCTTGACAGGGATGTCTCCTTTCAATTCTCCGGGACTCCCGCCATGGAAGAACTTCAGGCAAAACTCTCCTCCCTTCCCGAAAAAACGGTTGTCCTGCTGTGTTCGTTCAACCGGGACGGAAACGGAAATACCTACACGTACCAGGAGAGCGTCAGACTGATCTCCCGGGCATGCAATGTCCCGATATACGGATTCTGGGGTTTCTACCTGGGCCGGGGCATCGTGGGCGGAAGTCTCACCTTCGGAAAGGTGCACGGAAAAAAAGCCGCGCAAACGGCGACAAAAGTCCTCAAAGGGACCGACCCGAACCGGATCGACATCATCACCCGGGTCGGCGGCCGGACCGCATTTGATTACAAACAACTTCAACAGTTCGGGATCAACACACAAGCGCTTCCGGAAAACAGCCGCATCATCAACACCCCGCCTCCCTCGTTTCTCCAGGAGCACCTCTGGCTTGTCCTGACCACCCTGTTTACCCTGTCGGTTATGCTGGCGTCGATTCTGCTTCTTTCCGCCGGGTATTCAGCCAGACGGAAAAGCGAATACAAGTACCGGCTCCTTGCGGACAACTCCAACGATATTATCTGGACAAGGGATCTTGACCTGAATGTCACATACCTGAGCCCGTCCATTGAAAAAATCCTCGGGTACACCCCTGAAGAATCCATGCAGATCCCCAACGAACAAAAGATGTCCCCGGATTCCTATGAAAAGATGGTCTCGCTTTTCCTCGAAGAAATCGAGAATGAAAACCAGGGACACCTCCCTTTGAACCGGAGCCGGACCGTTGAAATACAGATGTACAGAAAGGACGGAAGCATTGCGGAGATTGAAACCACCGTGGGGTTTTTACGGGACCGGAAAGGCACGCCTCTCGGAATGCTGGGCATTTCAAGAGACATCTCCCAGCGCAAGGCCGCCGAGAAAGAACTGAAAAACGCGGGAAACTATATCAACGACATCATCAATTCCATGCCGTCGGTGCTCATGGGAGTGGACCGTAACGGGATCGTCACCCACTGGAACAGCCTTGCCGAGGAAAAAACCGGAATCATCCGGGAAAAGGCCCTTCACAATCACCTGGAAACCGTTTATCCTGAAATCGCGGACGAGCTGGATACCATATTTCCGGCCATCCGGGAACAAAAAGTGATCCGCATCCGGAAAGAACGGCTCACCCGGGAGAAAGAAAAGCGCCACGAAGAAATCGTGATTTATCCTTTGACCGGATCCCTGGAACCCGGAGCGGTGATCCGGGTGGATGACGTCACTGAACGGGTGCGGATGACCGAGCTGATGATCCAGTCTGAAAAAATGCTGTCCGTGGGAGGATTGGCTGCAGGAATGGCCCATGAAATCAACAACCCGCTTGCCGGAATGATCCAGAACGCTGAAGTCGTCATCAACCGCCTGACAAGAAAACTTCCGGCCAACGATGCAGCCGCTGCCGAATCCGGCACCGACATGGACACGATCCAGCACTTCATGGAAAAACGCTCGATCCCGAGACTTCTTTCCAACATCACCGCGTCAGGCATGCGCGCGGCAAAGATCGTGAACAACATGCTCAGCTTTTCCAGGAAAGGAGAATCGGTGAAAGAATCCGCCGACATCCGGGAACTTCTCGACATGTCCATCGAACTTGCCGGAAACGATTACAACATCAAAAAGAACCACGATTTCAAACAAATTGACATCAAAAAAGACTATCAGGAGGATCTTCCGCCAGTTCTCTGCGAGTCGAGCAAAATCGAGCAGGTGTTTCTCAACATTTTCAAAAACGGGGCCGAAGCCATGCTGTCCAAAGACGTTGAAGAACGATCCGGGACAGCGGACCCGCCCTGTTTCCATATCACATGTTCATCCTCAAACAATGAAGTGACAATTGAAATCCGGGACAACGGTCCCGGCATGCCGGAAAACATCCGGAAAAGACTTTTTGAACCTTTTTTTACCACAAAAGGCCCGGAAAAAGGAACCGGTCTCGGGCTTTCGGTTGCCTACTTCATCATCACCCGGAACCACGGCGGCCGCATGAGTGTGGAATCCGTTGAAGGCACGGGCACGAAATTCACAATCGTATTGCCGGTGAAAGGAAATTGTCATGAAACATGATGTCACACTTTTTAAAACCTATCCGGTCCGGAAGGGACAGAAAATCCGGATCGAGGATTCAAAACGGTCCGGGGACTGGGAGATCATCGAAGTAACCGAAAACAAAATGACCCTCAAGTGCCCGATCTCAGAAAAAGAACTCACTGTAGACCGATTCTGCTTTCTGGTTCAAGAGTTGGAAAACGAACCCTGGCCCGG
>CAYFVA010000052.1:0-12139 GCA_964346265.1 uncultured Desulfobacterales bacterium | reverse complement strand
ACGGAACTTGAATGAGACCGGGCCTTGTCTCTTGTTTCCGGTTTCAAGTTTCTTGAAAAGGCCTTGACATGAGCCCCAAGGTCATATACGTAACACTTTGATGCGGCAAACGTCTGAAAAATGTGGATATGTGAAACTGGAGACCATATATGGGTGCTGAAACACTTGGTTTTTTTTATCTGTTGAGCGAAGCCGGTACCGTGGTGAAGCTGGTGCTGCTCCTTCTTTTGTTTTTTTCCATCACCACGTGGGCCATTATATTTATAAAATACCGGTATATCCGGAAGGCCTACAGGGACTCGGAAGAGTTCACTGATCTTTTCTGGCAGTGTAAAACTCTGAAAGACGCTTTCTCCAAGGCAAGGGCGCTGAAAACCAGTCCGGTCGCCCGGATTTTTATGACCGGTTATCTGGAACTTGCCAAAACAAATGAAACTTCCCGATCAAGCGGTGCAAAGGAAAGAGATGATGCGGGAAAAGAAGAAATTCCGTACCTGCAGGTTCTGAACAACGTGCAGCGAAGTCTCAGAAGAGCCGGGACTGTTGAAGTGCGCCGCATGTCCCAGCTTGTGCCGTTTCTGGCCACAGCCGGCAACACCTCTCCTTTTATCGGTCTTTTCGGAACCGTCTGGGGAATCATGAACACCTTTCAGAGTATCGGTGTAAGTGGTTCAGCCAGCCTCGCAGTCGTGGCGCCGGGTATTGCAGAGGCGCTTATCGCAACGGCGGCCGGACTTGCAGTGGCGATTCCTTCGGTGATCGGGTATAACTATTTCACCAACCAGATACGGATTATGGATGCCGAATTGCAGGGCTTTGCATCCGATTTTCTGAATATCGTGGAGCGGGACCTTCAACGGCAGAGGAGGGGATAAATGTATACCGGCTCAGATCAGCAGGAGCTCATGGCGGACATCAACGTTACCCCTTTTGTGGATGTTATGCTGGTGCTTCTGGTGATTTTCATGGTGGCCGCGCCCATGATGGTACAGGGCGTTGACGTGGATCTGCCCCGGGCCACTTCAAAACCTTTGAAAGGAGAACGGGACAAGCTGATTGTTTCCGTGGACGAGGACCGGAAGGTATATATCAATGATCAGTCCATCAATGTGGAATACCTGACCGAGAGACTGGGAAACATACTCGAGAATTTCAGTGAACGGAATGTCTATCTCAGAGCAGACAAGCAGGTTCCGTACGGTATTGTCATAAACGTGGTCTCGAAGATCAAAGAGGCGGGGATTGACAGCCTCGGCATGATTACTCTTCCCGAAGAAAAGGAACAATCTTGAGTCTTCAGGTGGGAATGCGTTGTTTTCTTTAAAAAACAAACGGGAAACCCTGGTTTCGGAATCGTCCCATAACGGGAAGACCGGAATTGTCTTTGTCGGGGTGTCGATCCTGGTCCATTTGGTTTTTTTGTTTTCATTGCTCACCATTCAGAAGCTGGATGTGCCAAACGAGAAAATGCCGCCCGCTGTTCAGGTGGATCTGGTGTCCTATTCTCCGGATTTTTCGAGTCGGTCCGTGGCTGAAGCGCCAAAGGAATCCGGGGCGGCGGAAAGTGCAGAGGAAACACCTTCTCAACCGGATACGGGGGCGGTGGAAAAGGCGGAGGAGCCTGCTCAAACCGAATCCGTCAAAACACCGCAAGTGATTAAGCCGGATGTCAGTCTGAAATCAAAACCGGAAAATCTGGAAAAACTGATCGCCGAAAAAAAGGCGGAAGAGAAAGAGGAAAAGAAGCAGGAAACGGAAAAAGAGCCGGAAAAGAAGCAGGAGAAAACCTCTCTGAAAAAGAAAACCTATGAACCGGAGAAAGTCATCGAGGCGGCAAGGGATAAAATTGAAAAATCCGTGGAACAGCAGTCGGATGATCAGCTGCAGGATGCTTTAAAACGGCTGGCCGAAAAGGTTCAAGGGCGGAAGAAGGGAAAAAACAAAGATTCGGAAGGCACCGGGGGTACCGGCCGTGGCGGGAATACGGCCGTCTCGATTTACAACTCCATGATCGCCGTGGCGGTTCAGCAGAACTGGGTGTTCAACCAGAGGCTGGCACGAATCGAGCAGGACGAAGATAATCCTACCGTGACCGTGGTGATAAAAATATTGAAAAGCGGGAAAATCGCCGATATCTGGATCGAGACCAGATCAGGCAACCGGTATCTCGACCAGTCCGCCGTGCGGGCGGTGAAAAAGGCAAGTCCGCTTCCGCCCCTGCCGGAGGGATATACCTCTTATGACGTGGGCTTACGATTTACCCCGAGGGGAGTAAAAGGATCATGACGGTTTTACGGAATATGCAAAAGGCAATGCGTTGTACAAGGATCAAACAGGTTTTGAGCCGCAGACTCTGCATGGCGGTACTGGGTTTTCTTTTTCTTTTGCCGCCGGTGCACGGACAGGCACTGGCCGACGATATTACATATCTTGACATCGGCAATCCGTTTATCCGCAAAATTCCCCTTGCAGCCCCCGGGTTCAAACTGTTTACCGGGTCGGACACGGAGGAGGCGGATGCGGAAAAAGCCCGCAGGATTTTAAAAGACGCCCTGGATTTTACCGGGTATATCAAGATCATTCATGAACGTTCCTTTATGGCGGACCCGGCTGAAGAAGGGATTACGAAAAAGGATATCCATTTTCCGGACTGGACGGGGATCGGTGCCGAACTTATGGTTACCGGCGGAATAAAGCTGGAACAGGACCGGGTCCGGCTTTATCTGAGACTGTTTGATACCGTTGAAGAGAGTCTGCTGGCGGGAAAGGTGTATACCGGCCACCGGGAGGATATCCGGATCATGGTGCACCGGTTCTGCAGCGAGATTTCCTATGCCCTCACCGGCAAGTGGGGGATTTTTGGAAGCAAAATTGCGTTTGTTTCCAAATCGGAAGGGAACAAGGAAATCTACATGTGTGATTTTGACGGTCATAATCCTGTTAAGATCACCGACCACAACAGCATCTCTCTTTCTCCCGCCTTTTCTTCCGATTCGGAATGGATTGCCTACACTTCGTATTACCAGGGAAAACCGGATCTGTATATAAGAAACATCAAGGAGAAAAGAGGGGCGATCATTAATAAGGAGGGGACAAACATTTCCCCTGACTGGCACCCGGATCAATTTCAACTGGCTGCTTCACTGAGTTTTTCAGGGGATCAGGAAATTTATCTGTTGACCGGAAAGGGAAAAATTATTAAAAAGGTAACTGACAGTTGGGGAATTGATGTATCCCCTGCTTTTTCACCGGACGGAAAAAAAATCGCTTTTGTTTCAAACCGGGGGGGGGCGCCCCAGATTTATATTAAATCTCTTGAAACAGGCGAATTGAGGCGACTGACATTTAAAGGGAATTACAATACCTCGCCTGCATGGTCGCCGAGCGGAGATCGGATCGCTTATGTGGGCGTTGAAAAAGGCGCCATTAATATTTTTACGATCCGGGTGGACGGAGGGTATCCGGTCCAGCTCACAAAGGATACAAGGGACAACGAGGACCCGGCATGGTCCCCTGACGGCAGTATGATCGTTTTTACTTCAACCCGGGAGCAGGGGATTCAAAGACTTTATGTGATGACCGCCGGCGGGAACGAACAACGCCGGCTTCTGAAGATGAAAGGACGCCAGATGGAGCCGGACTGGTCAATGAAAGGCAAATGATGGTACATACAGGTTTTACTACTTATTAACCAAAGGAGGAGATATGGGAAAAAAAATAGGTGTCAATCTTTTAACGGTTTTACTGGTGGCGGGATTGTTTTTTACGGTTTCCTGCGCAAAGAAAACAGTGGTTTCAGAGCCCGAGGGAACGCAGATTGAACAGGAAGAAACAACCACCGGCGAAACCGAGCAGATGACCGGGGATGAAATGACGGCCGCGGAAAAGGCAAAACAGAGAGAGCTGGAAGAACAGCGGCTGAAGGAACAGAGAGAAAAAGAGGCAAGGAAGGCGGCAAAGGCCCGGTTTGTCAACAAAAACATCCATTTTGAATTTGACAAATCCGAATTGACGGCGAAGGCCCAGCAAATTCTCAAGAAAAAGGCCGGGTGGCTGGAAAAAAATCCGGATGAAGATGTTCTGATTGAAGGCCATTGTGACGAAAGAGGAACCACTGAATACAACCTGGCCCTGGGGGAAAGACGTGCCCAGGCGGCAAGGGATTTCCTTATCAACATGGGAATTTCATCTTCCCGGATCAGCTACGTCAGTTACGGGGAGGAAAAACCGCTTGATCCTGCCAGCAACCCGGAAGCATGGGCCAAAAACAGGCGTGCCGAGTTTGTGATTAAATAGGCGGCAAGTTCGATTTTACCATATTCAAGCGCATCCGGCCTGCCTGAGACTGGGATGCGCTTGATTTTTTTGCTTCTAACGGAGTGTGATGATGAAAAATACAATCCATGGTGTGGGGGCGGCAGTCGTATTCTTATCCGTTGCTGTTACGGGCTGTGTTATGCCGGAACGGATGAACATGCTTGAGAACAGAGTAGCAGCTCTTGAGATGGAGAATTCAAGGCAGGCCCGGAAGGATAAGGCTGCTGTCGAACAACTGGACGGGATCGAGAAGAAAATCAGTGAAAACACCGAAAAGATAAAAGAAAACAATGCATCCATTAATGCAAAAATGCACAATGTAAAACTTCAGATCCGGGAGTTGAGAGGCATAATAGAGGAATCCGGGCACAAGCTGGAAACCCTCAGTGAAAAAGAGATGCAGAAGAAAGAGGAGAAAATCGAGCGTCTGAGCCGGAAAATCAGTGAAAACCAGCGGAAAATCACGGCCCTGGAAGAATACATGGGGTTTGAACCGACCAACGGTGCTCAAGAGAAAAAGGGGGATGGAAAAAAAGAGGAGGATACCCCCGAGGCCCTGTATAAAAAGGCGAAAAGCTTTTTTGACAATGAAAATTACGAGCGGGCCAGAACCACATTTGAAAAATTCCTGAACCGGTATCCCGAATCGGACAAGGCGGACAATGCAGGATTCTGGATTGCGGATTCCTACTACCGGGAACAATGGTATGAAAAGGCGATCCTTGAATACCAGAAAGTCATAGAGGAATACGGCAAAGGAAACAAGGTGCCGGCAGCACTTTTAAAACAGGGATACGCTTTTTCGAATCTTGGCGAGAACGCGAACGCCAGATTGATTCTCAATGAACTGATCAAAAAACATCCGGACTCCAAAGAGGCGAAGAGTGCTGAAAAGAAGCTTGAAGGCCTCGACTGAAAAAGAAAAGGAATGATACGGGTAGTCGGTATTGATCCGGGATTAGCCGGTACGGGCGTCGGTGTCGTCACCGGCAACGGCGTGACTGTGACCGGGTACGCATTCGGCAGCGTCAAAACCGACAAAAACGAGCCGGTCCACCAGCGGCTCGATACAATCCATTCAAAGGTTTCCGATTTTATTACGGGGCAATCCCCGGATCTTGTCATCATCGAAGATATCTATTCCCTTGAAAAATATCCCGGATCCGGTATCATTCTCGGCAAAGTATCCGGTGTGCTGCTTCTGGCCGCATGCCGGGCCGGAGCCGCAGTGGCGGAAGTTGCGGTAAGAGAGGCGAAGAAAGTGGTTTGCGCAAGCGGAAATGCGGACAAATACCAGGTGGAGCGGTCTGTTCGAAACATCCTGCAGCACGGGGAAAGAATCCGTCCTTTTCATGCGTCGGATGCCCTTGCCCTTGCGCTTGCAGGATTTTTCAGGTATGAATCATATTTATGATCGGATACATTGAAGGAAAAATTTTAAGTTTCGAGCCGGACGGGATACTCCTTTTGTCCGGCGGTGTGGGATACGAGATTCTTCTTTGTTCTCATGTGTTGTCCAGAATGAGGGGCAAAGGAGGCGATGAGACCCTGGGTCTGTATATCTACTATCACCAGACCGAACGCCAGCCGAAACCGGTGCTTATCGGATTTGAGACCCTTTCTGAAAAAGAGTTTTTTCAAACGTTCATCACCGTGGATGCCATCGGTCCGCTTAAAGCGGTTAAAGCGCTTGACAGGCCGGTTTCCGATATCGCCGCCGCCATAGAGAACAAGGATGTCAAGTCCCTGTCCGGTCTTTCCGGGATCGGCAAGAGAAGTGCGGAAAAAATTGTGGCCGCACTCAACGGAAAAATGGAAAAATTTATGACCGGCGCCCCTGTATCCGAAGATATTGGAGATCATCCACCGCAGGTGGACTCGGACGCGGTTTCAGAGCCGGTTTTCGCGGTACTGGTGGAGCAGCTGGGGCACCCGGCCCCGGAGGCGAAAAAGATGATCCGGCGGGCATTTTCCCGGAATACGGATATTGCTACGCCGGAACAGTTGTTTGATGAAATTTACCGGGAGGGAGGCCAATAAATGAACGATGATGTGATTTCCTTTTCATCGGATAAAATGGGTATGGTCGCCTCCGGAGAGCTGCCCCGGGACCGGGATCCGGACGTGCAGTCCCTGCGGCCGGAAACGTTTGCCGAATACGTGGGCCAGAAGGATACGGTCCATACCCTTTCCATCGCCATCCAGGCGGCAAAAATGAGGTCCGAGCCCCTGGACCATATTCTGCTCCACGGGCCTCCGGGACTCGGGAAAACCACGATTTCCCATATTATCGCCAATGAGATGGGCAGTGCCGTTACAGTGAGCTCGGGGCCGGCCCTGGAAAAAGGCGGGGATCTGATCGGGATGCTCACCAATCTGCAAAAAGGGGATGTCCTGTTCATCGATGAGATCCACAGGCTGCCCAAAACGGTGGAAGAGTTTCTGTATCCGGCCATGGAGGACTTTGCTGTTGATTTCGTGTTTGACAAAGGCATACACGCCAGAAGTCACAGGTATCGGCTGAACCATTTTGTGCTGGTGGGCGCCACAACCCGTGTGGGTCTTCTGTCTTCCCCGCTGCGCGATCGATTCGGACTTTTCCGCACACTCGATTTCTATTCCGTTGAGGATCTGGTTACGGTGGTCAAAAGATCCGCCCGGCTTTTACAGATCGAAACGGATGAAAACGGTGCGCGGGAACTTGCCAGAAGGTCCCGGGGAACCCCGCGGATTGCCAATCGTCTGCTCAAGCGGGTCAGGGACTATGCCCAGGTGAAGGCGGGTACCGGTATCACAAAAGAGAGTGTGAACGCGGCCCTCGACCTGGAAGGGATCGATGAAGAGGGATTGACCGCCCTTGACCGCAACTACTTGAAAACCATCATCCGGTTTTACCGGGGCGGTCCTGTCGGCATTGATGCGGTTGCGGCCACATTGCAGGAAGAAACGGATACGCTTGTGGATGTGGTGGAGCCCTATCTTTTGAAAACCGGTATGATTCTGCGGACCTCCAGCGGCAGAAAAGCGTCCGCCAAGGCATATGACCATTTGAAAATTCAACACGAAAAGGAGTTGTTTTAAAATCAAATGAGAACTTTAGCAGGAAAAAAAAGCTGTTTTGTTCTGATCTTCATGGCGGCGGCCGGACTGGTTTTGTCAGGTACGTCCGCAAGGTGTGAAACCCGGGACAAACTGCCCGAGCCTCTCGTGAAGCTCCCGGAAAGCGGAAATGCCATCCTGGTGGAAAAGGACACCCAGAGACTTTTTATCTATGCCGACCGCCCGGGCGGACCGGTAAAGGTGTTTGAAAAACCCTGTTCCACCGGGGAAGCTTCGGGGATCAAAGAGGTGGCCGGGGACAAAAAAACCCCCGAGGGAGTCTATTTTGTCAAGGATATATATGAAGACCGGTACCTGTCCCCGATTTACGGCCGCAAGGCATTTCCCACGGATTATCCGAATTACCTGGATGTACGGGCCGGCCGGAACGGGAGTGCCATCTGGCTTCACGGTACCAACAAAAAACTCAAGCCCATGGATACAAACGGCTGTATCGCACTGAACAATGATGCCGTGGTACAACTGACCGATTTTATCGAGATGGACCAAACCCCTGTGATTATCACGAATGTGATCCACAATACGGACCCGGCGGATCTGGAAAAGCAGAAAAATGCAGTCAACGATTGGCTGCAAAAGTGGGCCAACGGAATTGAATCAGGGGTTTATCACCGGTATCTGGCATTTTATCATCCCGAGTTTTTGCCGGATATGGCCTGGTGGGAAGATTGGAGAAAACTCAGCAGTAAATTTGCAGGCAAAAAACATCGTTTGACAATAACCATTGAGCGGACCGGAATTTACCGGTATGAAGACGTGTATGTGATCGTTTTCGACATGGGGGTCTCCCTTCGGGAAAAACGTGTGGGATTCGGCCGGAGAAAACTTTTTGTGAAAAACGGCGGGGAGGAGTACAGGATCATCGGCGATCTGTACCAGGCATATGAAAAAGGATATAACGATTCACAATCCCCCCTTTTGGCCGCTTCAAAGAGACTTGTGGAGCAGACCGGTTACAAGCAGCAGGCAGTGGAACTTGTCAAGGAGTGGCTCCATGCGTGGTCAGACGAAAAAATGGAAACCTATGCCTCGTTTTATTCGGACCGGTTTTATTCCAGCGGCATGAACAAACAACAGTGGATGGAAAGAAAAAGAAGGCTTGCCCGGCAGTACCGGTATATCAACGTCACAGGAAGGGATTTTCAGGTGAGCCGGACCAACGGACGGCTCACCGTCCGTTTTTTTCAGACATATGAGTCAAGCGGGTACACCACAGAGGGAATCAAAAAGCTGACACTCGTCAAAGAGGACCAATCATGGAAGATATATCGAGAGATCTGGAAAGGGAAATAAAGTCGTATTCAAAACCTTCCCGGTCCAAGCGGAAGACGGACAAACGGCTGATCCTGGTGGATGATTTCGGCAATATGAAATCGGCGGACTGGATCAGACGGGCTGCAAGATTATTCTTTTACCTGAGTCTTATCCTGGGGGCGGCCGCAGGAACCTACTATTGGCTGTATTCCGATCTTAAAAAGGAAAACCGCCGATTGGAGAGTCGAGTGGCTGATGCGCAAGAACGGGTGGATCAATTGACAGCCCGAAACGAACGGTTGATGGCAAGGGTGGTCCTGGCCGGCGGCACTCTGGAGGACATGGAGGAGGACAAAAGGTTGGCGCCGTCTCCGGAAAAGGATGCGGACAAAACTGCAGTCAAACCTGAAAAGCCGGAAGCCCGAGCGGATGAGACGGACGCCAAAACGGAACAACAAGATCAGGCCGAAATCTTGAAAACCGATCAGGATACGGAAACGGCGGACAAAGAAAACGGAACGGACATCAATGAAAAAGTGGTGGATATTGAAAATTTCAGGACAACCAATGATACGGACGGCAACGGCATGCTTGTCCGGTTTAAAATCACGAACGTAACTGATGAGCCCGGAGATATCTCGGGCCGTATTTTTGTTATGCTGTACCCGGAAAACGGAAAAGTGAAAGAAGGTCTCGTGGTCCCCACCGTTCCTGTTCAAGACGGCATTCCTGTGAACCCGGACAGGGGCCAGTTTTTTTCCATTGCCCATTTCAAGCCGGTGAAATTCCGGATCCGCAATACCCCGGACACAGGGTATTTCAAATACGCGGAGGTCGTGGTGTTCAACCAGGAAGATGAGCTTGTTTTGCGAAAGAGGGTCCCAATGAACCAGGAAAACGAATAAGATGACCATGATCCATACCAAAAGGGGATTCCTCATTGCGTTGGCCATTGGGCTGCTTGGTCTGTGCCTCATGCCGGATGCGGTATCCGCACAGAGAAGGACTCATACCGTTTACTACGAGGACCGGGAAAACGAGCTCAACGTCTATCGGATTCACGGGGTCAAGCCCGGGAAAACCCTGATGATCGTGGGCGGAATCCAGGGGGATGAGCCGGCCGGTTTTCTGGCGGCTGATCTGTATGCGGATTTTTCCCTTGAGAAAGGAAACCTGATCGTAGTGCCCAGGGCCAATTTCCCCTCGATCCTGAAAAAAGAGAGAAAAATCAACGAAGACATGAACCGGACGTTTCTGGATAAAAAAGGACGGCACTATGAAACACAGGTGGTTCATGTGCTCAAGGAGCTGATCCGGGAAAGTGATTGCCTGTTAAACCTGCATGAAGGGTCCGGTGTTTTTTCCAAAAAGTGGGAAGGCCCCATGCGGAATCCGCAACGGTACGGCCAGTCCGTGATTGCGGATGCTTCCGTTTTTACGGATAAAAAAACCGGGGCAAAAATTAATCTTGAGGCGATGGCTGAAAAGGTGATACAAAAAATTAATGGGCATATCAAGGATCCGGATCTGAAATTTTCGTTCAACAACCACAGAACGGCAAAAACTGATTCCGTACACAAGGAACAGCGGGGGTCGGCCACATACTATGCCCTGTACAGATGCCGTGTGCCCGCGTTCGGTATTGAGTCGTCCAAATCCCTTCCCCTTGAGCAGAAGGTGAGGCAGCATATTCATGCCGTGAACGGTTTCATGGAAATTTTGGATATCGTTCCGGAAACGCCGGGTATTGATCTCAAAAAGCCGGAACTTCAATACATGGTGATATCCGTGAATGATTCGATCCCGGTGGTGGTGGGCAAAATGCAGCATCTTGAGATACAGCCGGGAGACAGGGTGAAAGTGATGGATATCGTGGCCAACTACCGGCGGGGGTTGAGCGCGGATATTATCGGCAAAGGCAACGGATTCAACGACATGAAGCAGAAGTACACCGTATGGGAGGATACGCGGATCGAGGCAAAGAAGGATTTTTATTCCTGCGGGAGTGTGTTTCTCGATGTTGATGACTCGCACCACAGAAAGAGGGATCGGCTCACCGTGTCCGAGTCCGAAACAACAGATGTCCTGAAGTATCAGGTGCTGATCAACGGAAAAAAACATATCTTTCCGAACTACGGGCATGTGAAGGTGAAAAGAGGAGACCGGCTGGTCATCCGGGATGTGATCACCGGCCGGTTCGATCCGGCGGACTGTGTGGTCAATTTCAAAGGTTTCGTGGGCAACAGACGCAACAACGACGGGGAGGACAGGGGGTATTTGATTGATACGGGCAAGGATGTACTGATGAAAAGATATTCTTTGGACAACCAGGGAAAACGGTACCATATCCTTACGACCAAAGGAGGAGAAGAGGTCGGCAAACTGTTTATAGATATTGAATGATAAAGAACAAGGAGGGTCCCATTGGCGAAAAAAAACAAAAAAAATCTTTCCATCATTGATGAAGAGCTTGAAATTGAAGGCTCCATATCCAGCAGTGGAAAACTGATCATCAAAGGAAAGGTGAACGGAACCATAGACGGGGATGTGGTCATCATTGCGGGGAACGGACAAGTATATTCAACCAGTGCAAATATCTCGAGCATGACCATAGGCGGTATATTTGAAGGCAATATCCGGGCCTCCCGTGAGCTTATCATCCTTTCCACCGGGAGCTGTTCGGGAAAGGTGGAATGCAAGGACCTGATTGTGGAAAACGGCGGAATTCTTAATGCCGAGGTGTCCTGCATCAGTTCAACCCAGGTGGAATCCGCATCCAAAAAGAACGGAAAAGACCGAAAAACCCAACCTGAAACCGTCCGGGAGAACAGCGGGAAGATAGAACTGTAAAATCTTCTTGACAATTTGATTGAGTTGTAATATATACCGTAAGTTATTTTGACGGACTACAGGAGTAGAATAAATTGAATACGTATACATACAGTGCAAAAAGATCGGATAACAAGGAAAAGTGGTGCGTGGTCGACGCAGAGGACAAAGTTCTCGGCCGGCTGGCATCCGAAGTTGCAAGGCGGATCAGGGGAAAACACAATCCTTTGTTCACTCCGCATGCTGATACCGGAGACTGGGTGGTTGTCATCAATGCGGACAAAATTCAACTGACCGGCCGAAAGTGGAAAGATAAAAAATATTACCGGCATTCGGGGTATACGGGTAATATGAAGTCGGAAACCGCGGAGCAGCTCATCGACAGAAAGCCTGAAGAGATCGTGAAAAAGGCTGTTAAAGGGATGCTGCCCAAAAACAGACTGGGAAGAAAACTTTATAAAAAATTGTATGTTTATGCAGGCAGCGAGCATCCGCATGCGGCTCAAAAGCCTGAACCTGTTGAAATATAGGAAATAAAGGTCGGATAATTACCTATGGATAGCCAGAATGTATTTTACGCAACCGGCAAAAGAAAAAGCGCGGTTGCAAAAGTGTGGAT
>CAYFVA010000051.1:0-12243 GCA_964346265.1 uncultured Desulfobacterales bacterium | reverse complement strand
GATACGGCGCAAAAGGAGGGGAAAACGCCTGAAATCCGGGTCATGACCCATGACAGTTTCAGTGTGAGCGCCGAAGTGATCGAATCCTTTGAAGAGAAGCACAACGTGAAGGTGACGTTCCTGAAGTCCGGGGATGCCGGGGAAGCCCTGAATAAAGCCATACTTGCAGGAGACAAACCCCTTGCAGACGTTTTTTACGGGGTGGACAACACGTTTCTCTCAAGGGCATTGGAACAGGATATTTTCCGGCCGTACGAATCCCCGCTTCTTTCTTCGGTGGACAAGGCCCTCAGGCTTGATCCGTCCAACAGACTTTTACCGGTGGACTACGGTGATGTCTGCATCAACTATGACATCAAGTGGTTCAAGGACAAGAAGATCGAACCGCCGGAAAACCTTGAAGAGTTGATCCTGCCTCGTTACAAGGGCCTTCTGGCCGTGGAGAATCCCGCCACATCCTCTCCGGGCCTTGCGTTTCTCCTGACCACCGTGGCCCGGTTCGGGGACCCGGGATATCTCGATTTCTGGGAAAACCTCAAAAAGAACAAGGTAGTGGTCACAAGCGGCTGGGAACAGGCGTACTGGGGAAAATTCTCTGCAGCCTCGGAAGGCGGCATTCCCATGGTGGTCAGTTATGCCTCAAGTCCGGCTGCGGAAGTGCATTTCAGCGAAGAGGATCTTGACCGGGCGCCCACCGGCGTTCTGACCGCTGAAGGTTCGGCCTTCCGGCAGATCGAGTTTGCCGGGATCCTGAAGGGAACAGAGCATCCTAAGCTTTCCGAAAAAATGATCGATTTTTTTCTGTCAAAGACCTTCCAGGAGGATATTCCCCTTCAGATGTTCGTGTTCCCGGCCAACCGGGAGGCCCAACTGCCCGAGGTTTTCAAGGAACATGCCTCTTTGGGCGAAAAGCCTGCGGAACCCGGGTTTGAAAAAATCGCAGAAAACCGGGACAAATGGATAGAGGAATGGACCAAGGCCGTTCTTCACTGACATCCCCGGGGTTTCTCGTTGTTGCCGGACTGGTGCCGTTGGCGTTTCTGGCGGTGTTCTACTTTTATCCCCTGGCCGGGATATTTGTGAAAAGCTTTTTCCATGACCGCGCGTTCCACTTCGGGTTCATTCATGACTTTTTTGGGTCGGCCCGGATTGCCTCCATTATCTGGTTCACCATCTGGCAGGCCGCGCTTTCCACGGTGCTGACGCTTGTTCTGGCTCTTCCGTGCGCCCATGTCATGGCCCGGTATGAATTTTTCGGAAAAAGAATGTTGATGACGGTTGCCACCATTCCGTTCGTTCTTCCCACGGTGGTGGTGGCTGCCGCATTCCGGGCGGTGGGCGGCGCCAACGGGTTCGTCCCGCTGCAGCTGTTTGAGCATCCCCTTTTTTTGATTCTGCTGGCGCATGTGTTTTACAATTTTTCCGTGGTTCTCAGGATCGTGTCCGCCCATATGAGCTATATCCAAAATGAGATCAGCGAGGCCGCACACATGCTGGGCGCCTCCGGACTCAAAACGTTTTTCAGGGTCACGCTGCCGATGTTGAAACCGTCGATTTTAGCGTCCTGCCTTTTGGTTTTTATCTTCTGTTTTTCCAGTTTCGGGGTGATCCTGATACTCGGCGGGCCCGGGTATTCCACCATTGAAGTGGAAATCTACCGCCAGGCCGTGCATATTTTCAACCTGCCGGCAGCCTCCCTTCTCTCCATTGTCCAGATCCTCATGACCCTGGCGGTCATGTACGGGTATACGGTGTTCCAGAAAAAGACCATCCGGTATGCGCCGGAATCCGAGTCTCTGGCCCTGAGACGGCCCCGGACGGCCGGAGAACGATGGATGGCGGCGGGAACGGTGCTTGTTGTTCTCGTCCTCTGTTTTCTGCCCCTTGCCGCGCTTGCGGCAAGGTCTTTTGTGTACAAAGGAGAGGTTTCCCTTGTGTTTTACCGGGCGCTTTTCGAGAATGTTTCCGGTTCGCTTTTTTACATTCCGCCGATTAAAGCCGCACTGAATTCTTTTTTCTTTTCCGTGGCCACGCTCTTTATGGCCGTGGCGGTGGGGCTGTGCGCCGCGATCTTCATCAACGGCACAAGGGGGCGGACAGCGGCTCTCATTGACCCGGTCTTCATGCTGCCCCTGTCCACTTCCGCGGCAACACTGGGTTTCGGCATCATCATCACCCTTGATACACCACCGCTGGATCTGAGGTCCTCTCCTTTTATCGTTCCGGTGGCCCATACCCTTGTGGCGTTTCCGTTCGTGGTGCGGGCCGTTCTTCCGGCGCTTCGGACCATACCGGATAATCTCAAGGCATCCGCCGCCCTGATGGGGGCGTCCGCTTTCCGGGTGTTCCGGTACGTGGAGCTTCCGGTGATCGCAAGGGCGCTGACCGCAGGGGCTCTGTTCGCTTTCTGTATCAGCGTCGGGGAATTCGGAGCAACCGTTTTTACGGCGCGGCCCGAGTATGCCACCCTGCCCATGGCCATTTACCGGTTTTTCGGCCAGCCCGGGGCCCTCAACTACGGCCAGGCCATGGCGGTCTCCACCATTCTGATGGCGGTCACGGCCGCCGGGTTCATTGTCATAGAGAATGTTCGATCCGTCAGAGGGGAGGGTTTCTGATGAAAGAATTACAGGTTTCCGGTATCAGCGCTTGTCTGGATGGATGGGAGGTTCTCCGGGATGTGGCGTTTTCCATTGACAAAGGGGGATGCTGTTGCCTTCTCGGTCCTTCCGGATGCGGCAAAACCACCCTTCTGAGAATTGTGGCCGGGCTGGAGCGCGCGGATACGGGCAAGATTTTTTTCAGGGGAAAACGTATGGAAACGGTTCCTTGCCACAAGCGCAATTTCGGGCTGATGTTCCAGGATTTCGCCCTTTTTCCCCACAGGAACGTGTTTCAGAATGTATCGTTCGGCCTTGAGATGAAGGGCGCGGGCCGGGCGGAAATGAAACAACGGGTGGAAGCGATGCTCGATCTGGTGGGGCTTTCCGGGTACCAGGGCAGGGGCGTGGACGAACTGTCCGGGGGAGAACGCCAGCGGGTGGCCCTTGCCCGGACTCTCGTGGTGGAACCGGACCTTTTGATGCTGGACGAACCGTTGGCATCTCTTGACAGGCGGCTTCGGGACCGGCTCCTGGAGGATGTGAGATGCATTATTCACAAAGTGGGGGTTACCACCATATTCGTCACCCACGACCAGCATGAGGCGTTCCGGGTGGCGGACACCGTCTGTGTCATGGATTCGGGCGTAATCGAGCAGGTGGGAAAGCCCGAGGAAATTTATAACCGGCCGGCCAATCGAACAGTGGCCGGTTTCCTGGGATTCCGGAACCTTCTTCCGGCAGCGGCGGGACCTGACGGAGTGGCAACGGACTGCGGAAGGTTTGAGAACCTCCCGGAAAAGACCGGGGCATCCAATGCGGAGGATCTCCTGATTCTCCCGGATGCGGCCCGTTTGATTTCAAAAGAGACGTTCGAGAAAAGTACCGTGAATGTACTTGAAGCAAAGGTAGTGGACGCGGCGTTCAAGGGAAGCATCAATACACTCGCCGTGGAGGCCTGCGGCGGACATACCTTGTATTTTGACATGTTCAAAAGCAGGCCGCCGGCAGATGTGGGAAGTATTGTGTATCTGTGGGTGAATCCGGACCGGATGCGCCTGATCTGACCGGCTGCTTTACTCCCGTTGCCCGACGGCAGCGATTGAAAAGTTGACTTGTTCCGGGCATCCCGGTCTATGGCCGTCATGCCGGACTTTCCGCTTTGCAGGTGGTCTTCGAGTGGATCCGGGCGGGGAACCGGATGGGTTCAGTCTTTTGTGATGCTCAGAAGGATCCCTTCCAAGACCTGATCGTTTACCGGTTTGACACGGATCTTAAATTTACCTGGGATCCGGTACAACCGTTTGAATTTTACATCTTTGGTTCTAAACTGTTTTCTTTCGGCAACTGCCCGGTCAATTGACTGTTTCAGCTCCACCGCCTCATTGTATTCGATGAATTCAAATATTTTCCTGCCTTCCGGCGGCTGCTCAGGATCTGAAGAAAGGCTGGGGGAAAGGGCTCCGGCAATATGGCTGATCCGGTAATCATCCCTGAGAAGCGCGGCTGTACAGCCGTTATTCATAAACAGGGCATCGCAGAAAGCCTTGAAGATCCGTTTTTCCTTTTCCTCCCGGCGGACCGCTTTTTCCGCCCCGATATACTGTCTGTTCTTCTGGTCAAGCTGTGATTCAAGGTCGCTTTTTATTTGTCCAAGTTCCTTGTTTCTCCTCTCCAGGTCGGTATTTCGTTCCTGTAATTCATTGAGATCGGTCTTGAGAGTTTCCCTCTGTTTCTCCAGATCTTTGATTTGTGTTTCAAACGTTTTCAGCTCTTCGGATTCTTCCAAAAGCCCGTCTGTTTCTTTGTCTTCATGGATCATTTCTTCGATCAGCTGGACAAGCTCTTTTTTGGTTTTTCTCATATAATCGGTCATGACATTCTCCGGGTATCATTTATGGTATATGCATTCCCGGCCGGCCGTTTCCGGCGGCAGCCGTTTTTCAATACCTTTTTCATACCATTTTAAGCAGGTCTGTTCAAGATGTTTTCAAAATTTGTACAAAATTTGTACAAATGTGCGTTTGCTCAGGCAAAGGAGAGCAGGATTCTGGTGATCACGTTTGCATCCACATGGGGATAGCTCTCCCGGGTGACGATCGGGTACTTGAGCACGGTAATTCCTCTTTTTTCAAGCTGGTGGACGTGCTCTGTTCCGGCATACCGGATCAGGCCGGAGTCGAGGAGAAGAAAGTTCAGAAGGTCCGAATCCTCCGTGTCTCCAAGGTCTTTTTTCAGGTGGTCGAGCAGGGTCTCCACCATGTCCGGAACATTCATTCCATAGGATTCCGGATCTTCGGATGTGTTGGGGATGAAAATTTTCGGGCAGGCATTGGCCTTTATCGCACGGGCCACTCCCGTTGGCAGAAGGTTGGCCACAAGGCTGGAGTAAAAACTGCCGAAAGGATAACAGATGACATCCGCCGATTGGATCAGTTTTTCGATTTTGGGTTTGATCCGAACCTCGGTTTTCGATTTGGAGCCCAGTGAATCAGTGGCGTACAGGTTCACGATTTTCGAGGATATAGGCGACGTCTCTTTTCCTGTAAATCGATGTTGCCCCACAATGGTTTCCCGGTTTTCAAAATCGGCTGCCAGGTGAAGATTCCGGTTGACCACCGGCCGTACGATTCCTCTCACGTTCACCAGCTTGGAAAAGATGTAGATCACCGAATCAAACTCCCGGTTGGAATCCAGATAGCCGCTGGTCAGGATGAGGTTACCGATGCTGGCTTTTGTCAGGTTGAAATCCGGCGGCATCTTCTGCTGAAAAAGGTCGAGGTAGTGACGGATGATGGTCTGCATGGGTTCCGGGATCTCCGCCACCAAAGGATGGTGTCCCCTTATCATCATATCGAGTTCATTGGCAAGGCATGCATCGGACATCCCGCTTGCAAACCTTGTTCTGAAAAACTTTACAATGGCCGGGTTGCCCTTGACGCTTCTGTCGGACAGCGCCAGAAGACGGTTTCTGACATCTCCGATGGCCGGCATGTCAAAGGCTTTCCGCAGTACGGCGGAGCTTCCCCCGGAGTCGAACGGGGTGACAATGTGGATGGAGTTGTGGGTGTAACCGGTCAGAACACGGCTGACGGCACTCAGAGAGGAGCCGCCTGAAAAGAACAGCAGCGAGGGTCCGAGTTCCGGGGATCTTTTGTACCGTTCAAGTGCGAGTTCGTCCGGTATCCACACTTTTTTATGAATATGGACAATCATCTGCCGAGAATTTCCATACAGATGTCGGCTCCTTTCTCAAAGTCGCATCCGCCGGTGATTTCATATACATCGATTCCGGAAAAATACTCGATGTAGTTGGCTTCGGTGTGCTCGATATACCCGCTGTTTGCTTCCTTGAGAAAAAAGATGCCGGAGGATTTCATGACCGCGGGCAAAAGGTCCCTCCTTGTGGCGAGATCGACTGTTGAGCAGGAAATACCGTTTTTGTTTCTATCCCAGTTTAAAATCACAAGGCAGTCAAAGGAGGCGGAAAGGGTGAACCTTCCCCTGCCAAAGGCTTCATCGATAAACGCGTCATGTTTTTCCTCAAGATCCCATAGTTTTTCTCTCTCTATGGACCTGTACCTGACCCGTTCCTCTCTGGTCAGGATCGAGAAGAGGCTTTTGTTGTGAACGATGGTGCCGGGGTTGATACGGGGCATTTTTGCCACCCCGTACATCCGCATGCCGCTGTTTCCTTTTTCGATCATGATCCTGTCGTTGGACACGAAAGAGGTTCCGTGGTTCATGATATGAAGGGCAAGCGTGGATTTGCCTGCGCCGGAAAAGCCGGCAAGGGCCATGCCTTTTCCGTTGCATTGAATCCCGGCCGCATGCAGAAGCAGGGCTTTTCTGTTGAGACGGTACTGAATAAACCGGCTGTTGACGAAGTTGACCACCTGGTTGGCGTTTTCAAGGCAGGGGCCCGCCGCGATATGGGTGTTGCGGTCGAAAATGAAAAACAGTCCGGTTTGGTTCTTTTTCACCACCCGCAGGCCGTCAAGCTCGATGTACGATTCCTTGACCGCTTTTCCGGGCATTCCCCGTTCAACAGGGATAAGTTCCCGGCCGGGGCCGGCTGTTACATCGAAAGAAGGCGCCTCCAGCGCAAAAATTTCATAATCCGCAGGGCGCGTTTGGGAAGAGAGGATAAAATCCCTGAAATAGGTTTCAAGGTATTCAATCAGACCACGGCTGTTGGATTTGACCGAAAAGGTTACCTCTGCAAGAGCCAGAAACAACGAGTGCTCATACCGGCCCGCGCTTTTCAGGGCGTCCCGGATACGGACGGGATTCGATTCGGTGAGCTTCAATCCCGGATCCTTTCAAGCACGTAGTCGATATACCGGTCAGACACATTCATGCCGCTCGTGGTTTGAATCCCCTTGAATCCGCCGAATGCGGATACCTCGAAGACCACCGGCCCCCGGTCGGTGAGCGCCACATCAACCGTGGTCAGATCGAGGCCGAACACGTTCTGGGCTTTTTCGGCAAGTTCGATTATCTCTTTTTCCGGCTCATATAGCTCGTACTTGCCCCCGGACAAAGTGGTCGTGTTCCAGGATCCGTTGGTTTTCTTTCTGGCATAGGTCCCTATGTACTCCCCGCCCATGAAAACCACGCCGAGATCCAGGTCCTGGGGGAGATGCACCTGTTTCTGCAGATAGATCAGCTTGAAATTTTCTTTGAACTTTTCAAGCCGGTTACGGCTCTCTGCATCATCCGCAGCTATAAGCTCCATGCCCCTTGCCTTGCTGGTATAGATGGGCTTGAGCACACCGTGACGGAATCGGTTCAGCGCATCCATTGCCTCGTCCACATCTTCGGTGATCACCGTTTCCGGCATGGGGATATCGTTGTTCACAAGACCGATGGTGCAGCTGAGGCGGTTGAGCACCCGTATGATGTTCAACGGAGCCGAATACATTTTCAGACCGTTTTCGTTCAGGGCCTTGAGCATTTCCAGGCGGTCGAGAAGATGATGAGAATAACTGCTTCCGGTTTTTTTTATAACAAGGGCGTCGAGTTCGGTAAGATCCACACCGTCATAAAACGCTTTTTTGCTGAAACAGTCCAGGCGGACCTTGTCCATTTCGATCAAAAGGCTGAATCCGGTTTTTTTTCGGCTCGATTCGGCAAGTGCCTCCGAAGACCAGCCACCCCGGGTTCCCACGATACCAATGCGTTTTGGCTCCATACAAACTCCGTTTGAAAGTTAATAACTCTGTTTGAAAGTTAATAAAAAAGCACGGAATCCTTTATTCTGAAATCCTGCCAGTTCCCCTCATAGGAGGCGATCTTGTCCATGAGATACTCGGACCGGTTGAACATCTCTTTTGCAAATTTTTTGTTGTACGTAAACCGGGTGGAGGTGAAAAAAGACCTCGCCAGGGCGAATGCCAGCCTTGCCTCAAAACTGTTGTCGCCGTTTTCCCGGGCAAACCGGGTAAATCTATGGTACATGGTGTGAATGAAAAAGTTGATTCTCTCCCGGATATACCCTTTGAGAATGGGGATCCGGAATGCGGACACCAGACATACCGATGCATCCTGTACCCAGTCCGACATACGGGAGCGGTATAGATCGATGTAGTGCATTTTGTCCCCGAAATCATTGTAAATCACATTGTTGAGGTTGAAATCTCCATGGATGAGAACCGAGAACGGCGGTTGAAGATCCGCCTCTTTTTCCACCATCGTTTTTACAAGGTTCCGGGTGGAATGAATCACTTTGTCGCCGATTTCCATTTTATCCCGGAAAAAGTAGGGGTGGATATTTTCCACGCTCTCAATCCGGTTTTCGAGCTGGGCGGCATACCCGGCGGGTTGCGGATTGTTGGAAATGGTGCTCGTCCAGGAGCTGAACACCGTCTCGATGAACAGCTTCAGTGCATGTTCAAATGTCCGGCTCTCCTCATCGATGAGAACCTGGTCAAAGGTCCGGCCGGGGAGGCATTCAACGAGCATGGAGGCCTTGTCATCCTTTTCCAGGTACCCGTACACTTTGGGAGGCAGCCCCTCGGATACGCTGCGCCACTTGAGGATGTTCTCGTATTCGGAATGGATCTTTTCCCTGCTTCCCTCTTTGAAGATACCCTGCTCCTTGGAATCAGGGCCTTCGTTCTTTTTTATCTTGCTGATCCGGCATCCGGACCTGGACCCGAGGATGGGATCGGTTGTGATCCGGGAGATGTCCCCTCCGAATTCGGGATTGGCGATGTTCTGCTCGAGCGCTTCAAAATGGCGGATTTTGATCCTGTCGCCGAGAATGGCGAAAATCAAAGCCTCCCCTATATTCAGGATGGAATCACCGATCCTCTCGAAGTACCGGAAAATAAAGATCGCCGTAATCAGGTCTTCATGGTGTTCCGCTGTCTGAAACATCTCCATGAGCCTGTCAAAATAGGTTTTGTAGGCAAGATCGATCTCGTATTCCACCTTGCAGATATCCAGGGCCTTGGACAGATCATCGGTTTTCAGCACCTCGATGACCGTGGTAAGGCCGCTCTCGATTTTTTCCACAAACACACCGTGGTCGAACTGCCTGAGAAACGAGAAGTTGATCAGATATCGGGTCTGGTCCGCGATGTTGACCACATAGTCGGCGATTCTCTCCACATTGGTGCCGATGACGTTGATGGAACGGATTTTGTCGATGTCCCGCCGGTCAAGGGACCGGTTGTGAATCACGGAAAAGCATTCGTTTTCAATGGTCACCTTGAGGTTGTCAATGTAGTCCTCGTTGGACGTGATGGTGTCGATTTTCTTTTCCGAGAACTCCTCCAGAAGAGAATCCGCCTGGTGAAGCTGGTTGAGCGTCTGGTCCACAAGAAACCGCAGGTTGTCGAGCAGTGTGGTGTACATGTTTTCAAAAATCCCGTGTTATTCGATTTCCATGTAATCGTCCCCTGTTACGGTTTGATCAGGGGCGGTCCAGGAGATCTTCAAGGAGATTTTGTTTTCCTTTCCCTTTTTCTGGGATTTCACTTGGAACTGCAGGAGATTGTTGGGTTCGAGATTGATCTCATTGTCGCTTGTCCTCAAGCTGATTTTCCCCTTTTTGAACCCTTTGACAAAGGATTCGAGGTATCTGCTCACAGTTTCGTTGTCCTGCACCGATTCGTATACAAACTTGCCGTCTTCCATAGTCACTCCATTATTCAACTGCGTCTTTAAAGATTTTTTCACCCTGAAAGCCGCTCCTTGTATTCCAAAATCAAGCTCTCTTTATTTATGCCGGCCTTGATCAGGTGTTTTTGTACACCGTAATCATCCCATGCGTTCTGGATGCCGATCTCCCGCAGCGCTTTTTCCTTCTGCAGAGCTGAAGGAGGAATCAGCTTTTCCCCCATATGGGTGTCATCTCCCATGAAGATTAAGAGTTTTCTTCTGGTGGAAGCCTCCCGGTTCTTTTTGAGAATCACCGAGATCAGAAAATCCGTGTACCTCATGGACTGAGGGTTCCAGACTTCGTATCCGTCCACGTCGTAATCGGCCAGCAGAATCGGCCAGAACTGTTCCGGGTGGGGCACCACAATTCCGGCGCCAAAAAGCCTTGCCTCCTCGATCACTTCTGATGCCCGGTAAAAATGCTGAAGGGAAAAATCCTCTTTTACAAGTTTTTTCACGGCTTTTAAAAAGATCTGGGAGCGGTCGATCAGTTCGACCGGGTACTCTTCCCTCAGTTCTTCAAAAAAGTTCCTCAAAAGCTTGTTCTTCAGCGATACGGTGGGAATGATCCGGGAATGCTCGTCGATCAGTTTCCGGATTTTCTTGACATGGGTGATCACAAAATCGGCCACCTGCTTGTCCGTCCCCGTATTCCGGGCTGCCTGATCGAGTTTGGTTTCATCCGGTGCCGTGAGGGCATGAATGAACTCGAAAAGCTGGGAGGATCTGTATTTAAACGTGTGGCTGAGCATGTTCTTCAGTATGTCCGCTTTTTCCACCCGTTCTTTTTCAAAGTGGAGCAGAAGCTGAACTTTCTGGTTGAATCCCCGGGAATAGCAGTCCACTTCCACGCCTGCGTAATTGTCATAGGTCATCAGTACGTTGTGCTGGGTGGGGATGATCATCTCCCGATCCCTGTTCGGGTACATGGTGTTCAGCCGTTCGGCCACAAGGTCCATGGGGATATGTTCGGGATGCCAGTGCACCGCCAGTATGTTTTTCATGAACGGGAATGTCTCAGGCGGTGTCCGGACGCACTCTTTCTGTTCATCTGTAAGTTCGGTGGAGATGATTTTCAGAAAAATTTCATGGTCCCGGTCTGTGGGGTCGTCATGGATTCTGGCCGGGACAATGCTTCCTGCCTGACCCTCTTGTTCTTTTTTCATAAAATCTACCCAAAAACTAATCGCGTGTATTTTTCTGCCTCATACCTGCATTCTATACGAACCATCACTGGATGCCAATAGCATACTGTTGTCATGTTAGGTTTTTATGAGCGGGCGGAAAAAAAGCTCATTAAAAAAGCCGGCAGCGGAAAACTCCGGCTGTCGGCTTTTTTGCCGTCTTGATCATTCAGCTGAAACCGGTCTACTCTTTTTCGTCCGGGCTGCTGATTTCAAACGGATCTTCACCGGCTGCTTCGGAAGTTTCTTCGACTTCAGGCTCTTCATCGCTGATGACAAGTTCCTGAGCTTTTTCGCTTTCATCGGTGAACTGTTTCCAGCCAAGTTCGATGGAAAGTTTTTCCTTGCCTTTTTTGGAGCAGGATGCTTCAAGTTCCATGTTTACGTGTTTGGCGGGCTCCAGGCTGACGAATTCCTCGCCGCCCTGAACGCATACTCTTCCCTTTTCAAAACTGTTGGCAAGGTCCCTCAAAAGTTTCGCCATAACCTCGTTTGATACCATTCTCTTTACTTTGACTTCTTCTCTCTTTTTCATTCTGTCCCCCTCTTTGTGGTAATGGGTCAATCGGTTTCGTCCAGATCCGGTCCGATCCGGATGAAATTCATATCCTCGTCATCTTTCAGCTGCTTTTCCTTGAGCCTGGTGATTCCCTTCTCTGCCTGTTTGAGAAATTCTTCCAGGGACTTGTTCACAGCTTCATCCACGTCAAGCTTTTTTCCAAGCATTCTTGCCTCTTTTTTGGCCTGCTCAAGCCTTCTTGCAAGGTGTAGCTCGACGTTGAAAATCACTCGTTTGGTTTCTTTTTCCGGTGTAAAAACCATTCTTGCCTCTATTTTTTTGTTTCAAAATTTGTACATAATCTGTACAAAAAATTTACAACGTTTATACACCGGAGTTGTCGAACCTGTCAAGTCTTTTTTGGAAATTTCTTTATTTCCGAGGGCCTTACGACTCGAACCGGACCGGTTTGCAGAGTATCTCTTTTGTATTGGCGGACCTTCCGCATTTTTTACATATATGATCCGCTTTTTTCACCCGGACAAGTATTTTGTTCAGATTCGCCTCGATCTGCTCTTTTTTCAACTCACACATTTTTTTCATGCGATCCTCCCCGGGAACAGTCCCGAAAGTTTTTTATAATCTTTCCTCCTTTGCATACAATAATCATTCAGCAGGCAATTCAACCGGGAAATATGTTTTGATCAAAGAGTGAATAGCGTTTTCATTCCTGTTTGTTTTCCATTTTCCGGAAAGTGTCAGCTTACAGCAGTTTTGTTAGAAGGGAATGAGA
>CAYFVA010000050.1:0-12280 GCA_964346265.1 uncultured Desulfobacterales bacterium | reverse complement strand
TGATCTAGTGGCAGACTTTTTATCCCTGTTTTTGGCTGGTTTTTAAGTCCCTGTTCCCAGCAGATTCGCTATTCTCCCCTCGATAAAAAAAATATTTTCTTTATATAGTGCCCACGGGCTTGTTCAACCACCGGATAAGATCGTGGCTCGTTCCTCACACGATCTATCCTTATTCGTTAGAGGGCGAAATCACAGCGCGGCTGCCATACTCCCTCGTCAAGATTCCCTTTCGAGAAGTTCTCCCATTAGGGCATCAACCTCTGGAGCTACTCCTGACCGGATCATCTTATTTGTATAGAAACGGTTCAACTCAACTTCTGGTAGACTACGTAAACGATTCCGGGCAGACTCAATTATCGCCAACTTTTTCTTAGCTATGTCGACGTTACTTATATCAGTGGCGCCAAGAGGCTTAGATGCCTTATCTGGCCACACTACATCGAAGTTCTCGGGAAGAACTGGATTCCCAATCGGAAGGGCTTCCTTTATTAGTTCATATCCAGTCCTTGATATCTTCTTGGCAATGCTCTCCTGCCGCGCCTTTTCCTCCTGGAGATCTTGAAACAAAATTTTTGATAGTACTTCGATCTTCTCCTCGCGGGGGATCGTATCTAATGGATAGATGGGGCTGTCAGGTATGGGCGCAGGCAGGGAGCCTTCACTTTGTTGCTCGGAGGATAAGACGCCAACAGTTGGTATCTGAACACACCCGGTAAATCCTCCATCCCTTCGAAGTTGCAGAAACCCAAACCATTCAACGAGATCGCTCTTCGTGGTGCATATTTGAAGGTCCAAACGAGTCCTTTCCGGCCGTTCCCATCGCTTCGGAACCGGTTGGTGGGGCACGTCGGGCAACAGGGTTATACAATCGATGTCGTGCGGAGCCTCCTTTTCGGTAACGAAGCTGCCACCAACTGCTACGGCAGAGGCTCCCACCCTCTGAACGGTATCAACCAGTTCCGCCAGGACGTTGGCCAGATAAGCCCGTCTACGACTTCCGTAACCAAACCGCTCTACTACTTCAGCAAGCGTGGCTTGGTGCACGCCCGGTGGGAGAACACCATCTTGGAGCCCAGGTAGCGGCATTAATCCTCCTAAGGTTACGACATGTACTGTATAAGAAGTGCTATCGCTCTCTAACGATTCCAAATAAGCGGTTTATCCGTCTTCATTTGGTTTGTTTGAATATTTGATCTGGTTTCCTATATCGCTCTTTTTGGCCCTGAAAAAGCGATTATAGGCCCGTTTCAAGGGGTGTTTTTTAACTTACATCCTTAATTGACAGGCCTCTTGGTTGGTCCGACCCCATTAAACCCAGTACAATACCGACCAGAACCAACAGCACAGCAGCACCAACCTCTACTCTTTTGCATTTTGCAATTTTACGCGCGATACCCATTTGAATTGTGAAAAGATCTCAGGATTCAAGTGCTGGATAAACGAGGTCCGTCCAGCACCGGCAGGGCAGCCGGACGTTTTATCGCCATCGGCAGTAAAAAAGCACCCGGGCATCGACTCACTCGGGGCCGGCGCTGATGGGATCCGGATATTCAGGCTCGGCAATCACAATGCAGTTGCGCCCCGAGTTCTTGGCTCGGTATAGTGCATCATCCGCTCGCTGAAGCCAGACTTTCGCGGATTCGGTCTCCCTCAATTTGGCGGCCCCGAAAGAGGCTGTTATCGGGCCAATCGGCGTCCGAACGTTCCGGGCAATGTTTCGGCGCAAGACCTGAGCCACCTTCTCAAGGCCGTCCAGTTTGACGCCCGTCAGCAAGACCACGAATTCTTCTCCACCGTAACGAAACACCTGATCCGCTTTCCGTATCCGGGACCGGATAACATCCGCGCACTCAACCAGCACTCGATCGCCCACAGAATGTCCGTAAATGTCATTGACTTTCTTGAAATGATCGAGGTCCAATAACAACAATCCATAGGCCGCTCCGGCCCGATCTGCCGTTTTGACGGCGTGATCCAGTGCATTATCCATGGCTCTTCGATTGTGTGCGCCTGTCAGCGGATCATGGGTCGCAAGCTTCTGAAGCTGTTTGCGCTGATCTTCATGGCGCACGGAAAAAAACCATGCGCAAGCGATCGTGATTGCCCCGGTAACCACAAAAGAGAGCACCTGATGCAGGTCATCAAATATTCCACGTTGAAGAGACAGCCCGAGAAGCATGGTGAGATTGATGCATATGGCAAGTCTGCGGGTGGCGAGGAAAAACGTAGTGACAAAGGCCGGGAACATCCAGAAGACTCCGGTAACCCCCAGAATGTTAGCGACAGCCACCGCCCCCAGAGATGCGGAGATCGCCATAAAAAAACCTGTGATCCGAGTTTTGCCCGTTCGCCAGGAAAAAATCATGCCGCTGGAGATACCCAGCATGATAAGGCTATCGACCACCCCCATGAGAAGGTTGCCAGACATGAACCGAAAAATTGCAAACGGAGTGATGCCAATAATTGCGCTGAGACCGACCAGGGTGATAATTGACAGCCTGAAATCGTTTTTTAGCCGCTGGAGTACGGTATGCATTTTCCCCTTTTCAGGCATTGATTGTTATGATTCGCCTGGAAATTGTTTTAGATCTATCCACCTTGGGCGTATTTCACGAACAAATACACTTTGTTTTTCAACAATATAATCGTATCGCAATTTATCGGTAACATCAGCTCCATGCCGCAGAAGGCCCATCCACGATGCCTCTTCTACTCCAGAGGTTGTCGCCATAGAGACTCCTGCTCCCACAATTGTTATTACTCGCCCTTCTTTGATTCCCTTTCGAAGCTCAGAAATATGTACTCCCACAGGATAGCCCCCATTTGGATGAAAAGTTTGTTTGGTTCCTTTTGTCTTAATTTTTTACAAGGGTTTGATCAATTCTTGACCGAACGACAAGCTCACTTGCCGGAAGGGTGATCGATAGTAATCGAAGCCTCCGGCATATTGAACCTGCATATAATTGATTAGCACCTGAGGCCGCGCGGCCCTTCCGGTCAACGTGTAGCGACATGTTAGCCAATTTATGTCACTTGAGCTTCAAGCCTCCAAAGCAGAGCCTTGCTCGAAATACATTATTAATTTGAAAGCTGTTTCCGTTATGTCCTCTCCCTTTCGGATAAGCGCGTATCGCAATGGTTCTGGATAAGCCAAAGCTGAAGCCGCCACCCAATGCCCACAAGTCCACTGACCAGCGCCTGCGACAAGAAGTTGTTGATATAGCTCCTGAAGATCGTGGCGAGATATCTGGAATTCTTTGAGTATAGCTTGGATTAACGGCTGCTGTTCACAGTAATCGAGAAGTGCATCTTCTGCATCAACGCTACGATCACCACTGCTAAACATTTCTTCCATGAGTTTATTTGGATCAATTGGTCGTCCGAGCTGTTGGAAAATTTTTTGGAGAGGTCGAGGTGGCAGGCCAACATACCCACCCCCACCACCCGTTGATCCTGCGAAAAGCCTGGAGGCCAAACGTGCTGCAATGGGACGAGCGATGATTCCCGAAAGGAAGGCAATGACAGCACCGAGAAGACCAAGTTTCCAGCCTGCAACGAAAAAAGCTGTGATTACAAGGCCGAGTAACAGGAGACTGAGCACTGCATCTATTTGGGCTTTCTTCGCACCCCTGAAAAAGCCGTTTAGGACCACAAGGAATGCAACCAGAACCAGTGCCACATATATCGCATAGATCATCTTATTGTCCTTTGTTGGCTAACAGTGTCAATAACTGGAGAATTTTCCATGTATAGCCTTTATACCATGGACAATTTTTCCAGTTATTGTCATAATAGTCTTAAAAAGTGGAAAAATCACATTGTTTTTTCCACTTTTCATTGATACTATACAATATCATGGAAAACAAGAAAAAATTCCAGCCTGACCGCTCGCTTAAATTAATGGATCAGGTTCGCCAGGTTCTCCGCTACTACAACTATGCATATAGTACGGAACAGATCTATTGTGACTGGATCGTACAATATATAAGTTTTTTCAATACTGAAAAGCACCCCCAAGACATGGGCAAAAAAGAAATCGAATCTTTCCTGACCCATCTTACGGTTGATCGGAAGTGTTCCGCCGCATCACAGAAACAGGCATTGAACGCGATCATTTTTCTTTATAAAAGGGTTCTTGGCATAGATATTATGGAAACGATAGAGCCTGTGAAATCCTCCCGGCAAAAGCTTCCTCCGGTTGTCATGACGCAAAACGAAGTCAAAAATGTAATGTCGCACATTTCCGGGATTCATCTGCTGATGGCGAAAATGCTTTACGGATGCGGACTTCGTCTTATGGAGTGCGTCCGGCTTCGGGTCAAGGACATTGATATCGAGCGGGGCAAGGTGTACGTTTATGCAGCCAAAGGGGGAAAAAACAGGGTGGTGATCCTTCCGGAATCCATAAAACCGGATCTTGTCCGGCAGATTGAAACCGTACGCACGATTCATGTAAAAGACCTTGAAAACGGCTTCGGTGAAGTGTACCTCCCCGAAGCCCTGGCCCGAAAATACAGGGGAGCTGCAAAAGAATTCTCCCGGCAGTACCTGTTTCCCTCAAAAAACATTTCCAAAGACCCCAGATCCGGTAAAGAACGGCGCCATCACGTACTGGAATCCGGCCTGCAAAAAGCGGTCAAGGCTGCGTCGAAAAAGGCCGGTCTTACCAAACGGGTCACCTGTCATACCTTCCGTCATTCCTTTGCCACCCACATGCTGGAAAACGGGGTAAACATCCGGGTGGTCCAGGATCTGATGGGGCATGCGGATGTAAAGACCACTGAAATCTACACCCATGTCATGGAAAAAGACATTTCCGTTGTTGAAAGTCCCCTGGATGTCCTGGGCATATAGCTCCGCCCCTTTGATTACATGAGGTTTTCATTTTTTTCCTGAAGCACATATTCTCCGTTTCAGGACTCTTCGAAAGAAATTCGCATGCAATTTGTGTTTACGTAAACCTTCTTTCGTGGTTCTACAGAAATTTTGATCCCGGTGCAAATAAATTTTAAAAAGTGTTTGACAAACATTGACAAACAAATATAGTATTCGATTATATGTAGACCGAGCGCTCGATCAGTTTTTTAAAACCTTGGCTTGGCAGGTATTTCAAGCCTTAAAGAGCAGAAACAATAACCCGTATCACGAAGGAGGCTCAGGGTGGATTTTGATCTTTCTAAAGAACAGGAAATGATCCGCAAGGAAGTCAGAAAGTTTGCCCGGAAAGAAATCGCCCCTGTTGCAGGAGAACTGGACGAAAATGAGGAATTTTCCCCGGAGCTCACCCGCAAAATGGGGGAAATCGGTCTTTTCGGCATGTTTGTGTCGGATGAATACGAAGGCCAGGGCATGGACTACATCTCCTACATCATTGGGGTGGAAGAGGTGGCGAGGATCGACGGGTCCCAGGCCGCCACCATCGCTGCAGGCAACTCCCTGGGGATCGGCCCCATCTACTATTTCGGCACGGAAGAGCAGAAAAAGAAGTATCTGCCCAAGCTGTGCAGCGGCGAAGGACTCTGGGGATTCGGGCTCACCGAACCCACTGCAGGGTCGGATGCAGGCGGCAGCCAGACCACGGCCAAGCTCGAAGGAGATGAATGGGTGATCAACGGCTCCAAGATTTTCATCACCAATGCCGCATGCGACATGACCATGGGTGTGACGGTCCAGGCGATCACCGGCACCCGGGAGAGCGGAAAGCCTGAATACTCGTGTTTCCTTGTGGAAAAAGGCACCCCCGGCTTCAAGGCAGTGGAGATGCACAAAAAAATGATGTGGCGGGCCTCGAATACGGCGGAGCTGTACTTTGACGATGTACGGGTTCCAAAGGAGAACATCCTGGGCCAGAAAGGGGACGGGTTCCACCAGATGCTCAAGACGCTGGACGGCGGACGG
Organism: uncultured Desulfobacterales bacterium; assembly: GCA_964346265.1. Classification (GTDB taxonomy): domain Bacteria; phylum Desulfobacterota; class Desulfobacteria; order Desulfobacterales; family Desulfobacteraceae; genus JAIPEK01. The sequence continues at coordinate 6,382 of CAYFVA010000050.1, read as the reverse complement.
CTTTCCATCGGCTCCATGGGCTTAGGCGGCGCACAGGGGGCATATGAAACCGCCCTCAAGTATGCAAAAGATCGGCAGCAGTTCGGCCAGCCCCTCTCCAAATTCCAGGCCATTGCATTCAAGCTGGCGGACTGCGCCATGGAAATCGAGTGCGCCAGAAACCTTCTGTACAAAGCCTGCTGGCTCAAGGACAACAAACGGGCCTTTGAAAAGGAAGCAGCCATGGCCAAGCTGTACTGCTCCGAAGTGATGAGCCGGGTGGCGGACCATGCCGTGCAGATTCACGGGGGATACGGCCTGATGAAGGAAAACGACGTGGAGCGGTTTTACCGCGACCAGAAACTCCTTGAAATCGGGGAGGGTACATCTGAAATCCAGCGGCTGGTCATCTCGAGATATATCGGGTGCTGATCCGCTGATCATCAAAGCAAAGCGAGGAACTATTTACCATGCAGAAACCGGAAATCACCATCGGCAAAACCACCATCGGCGACATCGTGGACATTTTGGGAGACAATTTCGGAGAGAACCGGGCGCTGGAGTACAACGCCCTGGACGTCAAACTGAACTTTTCCGAGTTCAGGGACGTATGCGACCAGGTGGCCAAGGGACTCATGGCGCTGGGCGTGGAAAAGAACGAACATATCGCCATATGGGCCAACAACCTGCCCGAGTGGGTCTACACCCAGTACGGCAGCGCAAAAGCGGGCGCAGTGCTGGTCACGGTGAACACCAACTACAAGAGCGCCGAGCTTGAATACCTTTTGAGGCAGTCCGATTCCACCACCCTGCTCCTCACCGACGGGGTCAGGGAGAAAAACGAATACATCGAGATCATCAACCGGGTCTGCCCCACCCTCAAGGACAGCGAGCCCGGGAAACTCAACGAAAAAGAACTGCCCGGACTGAAAAACATCATTTATCTGGGAAAAGAAAAAATCCCGGGCATGTACAACTGGGACGACATCCTGGAAATGGGGAAAACCGTGAGCGATGAGGCCCTCAGCGAACGGCTCGAATCCCTGGACCCGGACGAGCCTGTGAACATGCAGTACACCTCCGGCACCACCGGGTTTCCCAAGGGGGTCATGCTCACCCACACCAACCTGATCGGCAATGCCATGAGCATGGCCGAGTGCATGAAGCTCACCCCTGACGATGCCATGTGCATCCCTGTGCCGTTCTTTCACTGCTTCGGGTGCGTCATCGGCACGCTCTGCTGCATGGTCTCCGGCACCACCATGGCGCCGGTGGTCGCCTTTGAAGCGGCAGAAGTACTGAGGACCGTCCAGGCGTCCGGGTGTTCGGTGATCCTCGGCGTGCCCACCATGTTCATCGCGGAGCTCGAAGAGATGGACAAAAACGGGTATGACACGTCCACGCTGCGCACCGGGGTCATGGCCGGCTCTCTGTGTCCCATGGAGATCATGAAACGGGTGGTCGAAGACATGGGCGCCCATGAAATGTCCATCGTGTACGGCCAGACCGAAGCCTCGCCTGGCATCACCCAGACAAGGCCCGAAGACAGCCTGGATATCCGGGTGTCCACCGTGGGCCGGGCCCTTCCCAACGTGGAAGTCAAAATCGTGGATATTGCCACGGGCGAAGACATGCCGCCGGGTGAACAAGGGGAACTGTGCGCCAGGGGATACAATGTCATGAAAGGCTACTACAAGATGCCGGAAGAGACCAGCAAGGCCATTGACGACGACGGGTGGCTGCACACGGGAGATCTTGCCATAATGGACGAGAACGGGTACTGCCGGATCACGGGACGGATCAAGGACATGATCATCCGGGGCGGGGAAAACATCTACCCCAAGGAGATCGAAGAGTTCCTGTACACGAACGAAAAGATCCGGGACGTCCAGGTGGTAGGAATCCCCAGCGACAAGTACGGCGAGGAAGTGGCCGCGTTCATCCAGCTCAACCCGGCAGTGGAATGCACGGAAGATGAAATCAGGGAATTCTGCAAGGATCAAATCGCCTATTACAAGATCCCGAAATACGTGTTTTTCGTGGACGAATACCCGGCCACCGCATCCGGCAAGATCCAGAAATACAAACTCAGAGACATGGCGGCGAACCATGCCGAAAATTAGGAGACCAAAATTTAGGAGACAGGGGAAATGGCTGACAACGACATCATTCTGAAAGAGGAAAAGGACGGGGCGGTGATCCTTACCCTGAACCGGCCCGAATCCATGAACTCCATCAACTTTGATCTTCTTCATGCCATGCACGCGCACCTGGATGAGCTCGAGTTCGACAGCACGGTTCGCTCGCTGATCATCACCGGCAAGGGCGAAAAAGCCTTCTGCGCAGGCGCCGATCTCAAGGAACGGGCCACGCTGAACGAAAATCAGGTGAAACTGTTCATCCGGACCATCCGGGATCTGTCGGCCAAAATCGACAACTTTCCCAAGCCTGTAATCTCGGCAGTGAACGGGGTGGCGCTGGGCGGCGGCACCGAGCTCGCCCTTGCAAGCGACATCCGCATCGTGTCGGACAACGCGAGCATGGGGCTCACTGAAACGCGGCTCGCCATCATCCCCGGCGGCGGGGGCACCCAGCGGCTGCCGCGGATCGTGGGAATCGCCAAGGCAAAGGAGATGATCTTTACCGGGAAACGGATCGGTGCGGAAGAAGCCCTTGCCATCGGGCTTGCCAACCACATCTCGCCTGCTGATTCACTCATGGAGGAATGCCTGAAGATGACGGACATGATCGCCCAGACCGGCCCCATTGCCGTGGAGCAGGCAAAATACGCCATCAACAAGGGAATGGAAACCGATATCCATACAGGGCTTGCCATCGAGTCCAACGCGTACCGGATCACCATCCCCACACAAGACCGGGTGGAGGGTCTGACCGCGTTCAGGGAGAAGAGAAAGCCTGTTTACAAAGGAAAATAAGGAAGAACTGATGACTGAGAACAAAGATCACTGGATCAACGAAGAGGCAAAGCTGGAGGCCCGCCAATACGAAGCACAGTGGCCCGGCGGCCAGGAAGCGGTGGACAAGCTTGCCAAACGGGGCAAAAAGCATGTCCGGGCCCTTGTGGACGACCTGATCGACCCGGGCACGCAGTTTTACGAACTTTCGCTTCTGGCCGGGTTCGGCATGGAGTACCCGGGCGTGGAGGACGTCCCGTGCGCCGGCATCCTCACCGGGATCGGCAGAATCCACGGCAACTGGACCATGATCATGGCAAACGATTCCAGGGTCAAGGCCGGGACCTACTTTCCCATCACGCTGAAAAAGCACATGCGCGCCCAGGCCATTGCCGAGCGGTGCGGGCTGAACTGCGTGTACGTGGCGGACTCGGGCGGGGTGTTTCTGCCCATGCAGTCCGAGGTATTCCCGGACGACCAGCACTTCGGGTCGATCTTCTACAACATGGCCCGGATGTCGGCACAGGGACTCAAGCAGATCACCATGAGCACCGGCGGCAACACCGCAGGCGGCGCGTATATCGTGTTCATGGCGTGCGAGTCCATCATGATCGACAAATCCTCGTTCTCTTTTTTAGGAGGCCCGCCGCTGGTCAAAATGGCCACGGGCGAAGACATCTCCGCCGAAGATCTCGGCGGTGCCGCCGTCCACACCCGGACCTCGGGCGGGGCGGATCACCTGTGCGCGGACCAGGACGAGGCCGTGGACACGGTGAGAAACCTTCTGAGCCTGGAAAAACCCCAACAGGTCCACATCCACCAGTACGAAGAGCAGGAGCCGGCCGTTCCCATGGAAAGCATCTACGACCACATGCCGGTCTCCACGCTCCAGGGCATCGATGCAAAGGAAATCATCCAGTGCATTGCCGACGGAAGCGTCTTCCAGGAGTATAAAAAAGACTTTGCACCGGGAAAGGGCTCCAACATCCTCACGGGCAAGATCCGGATCAAGGGAACGCCCGTCGGGGTCATCTCGTCCAACCAGGTGGGCATCATCTTCCACGAATCCGCCAAAAAGGTGGCCGAATGGATCGTGAGATGCTCCACAGAGAAGATCCCGCTTTTGTTCCTCCAGAGTTCGCCCGGCTACATGGTGGGCTCGGAGAGCGAACACGCCGGCATCGGCAAGTACGGAGCAGACATGGTCCGGGCGGTCTCCTGCGCCCAGGTGCCGCGGGTCCAGCTTGTGATCGGCCCGGACAACGGGGCTGCCAACTACGGCATGTGCGGCCGGGGCTACCGCCCCCACTTTCTCTTTTCCACCATGCGGGCAAGAACCTCGGTCATGAGCGGGAAGAGTGCGGGCGGCGTGCTTCTCTCCATCGAGGAGAAAAAACGGGAAGCCCAGGGCAACCCCATGACAGACGAAGAAAAAGAAGAATTCAGACAGAGACTGGTGAAAAGCTATGATGACGAAGCACACCCGTTCTTCTGTTCCGCCCGGCTGTTAAACGACCGGGTGCTCAAATTTTCCGAAATACGGGACTGGCTTTCAATGGCATTTGAAGTCAGCCTGTTAAAACCCATCGGAGAGCCCTGTTTCGGGAATTTCCGATTTTAATCAAAAAAAACAGTTTCAATAGGGAGGCGAACATGACAGAATATGATATGTGGAAAGTATTTCCGAGGATGCCCAAAAAGGTTACCATAGGCGATATCACCGTCCGGGACGGGTTCCAGCACGAGGAGAAGTTTATCTCCACGGAAGCCAAAAAGACGTATATCGAGGAGCTGGTCTTTGCAGGATGCCGGTACATTGAAATCACGAATCTGGGCAACCCCATACTCATGCCGCAGTTCAGCGATGCCGAAGAGTTGTTCCGGCATGTGAGAAGCGATCTTTTCAAAAAGAAATGCAACAAGCGGGGAATTGATGTGGATGACATCTGCTTTACCGCCATCACCATCAGAGAGCCGTCCGTGGACAAGGCTGTCGCTCTGAAAAAGGAAGGGGTCGGGCCGGACCGGGTCCTGATGATGGTGTCCACGGAAGAGCAGCACCATTTCGCCAACTCGGGCACCACGCTGCCCGACTACTGGAAGGAAGCGGAGCGGTGCACCAAAAAATGCAACGATGCCGGCATCAAGATGTGCGGCACGGTGAGTACCATCTGGGGCAGCCCCATCGGCGGGGCCACGGATTTGAAGGATGCGGTGAAGTTCACCAAGAGGTGGCTGGACATCGGTGCCAATGACGTGGAGCATGCAGACCACGACGGAAGCGCATCCGCACCTGACGTGTACCGGTATTTTTCCATGGTGCTGGACGAACTGCCCGATACCAACCTTCACATCGCCCATTTCCACGAGACCAAGCGGATGGCGTCTGCATCGGTTCTGGCCGCGCTCCAGGCGGGCATCACGAACTTTGAAGCCACGCTCGGCGGACTTGGCGGACAGCCGGCCAACTTCATCGACGACCGGCCCACCAAGGGCACCGGGGATTACTACTACGACGACCCCAGATACGTCGGACTGGTCTGCCTGGAAGACACCCTGGTCCAGATCGACGAGATGGGCATCGAGCACGGATGGGACGTGGACCGGGTCCTCTGGCTGGGCCGGCAGATGGAAAAAACCATCGGCAGGCGCCTGAGAAGCGATGCCGTCATCAACGGCAGAACCCTCAAGGAAGGACACATGGAGTATGCCCGGCCCGGACTTGCCGAACGCAAGGAAAAATTCGGTGAAAAACCGGGTCAGCTTCTTCCTCAAGGATGGGAATAAAAAGGAGACATTATGGAGAAAAAAGACCAGGTACCGCACATCAATGTGGATTATTTCGAAGATCTGACCGGCGAGATCAGCCGGGAGGATGTAGGGGAGGTCGAAGGGGTCGGAAAGCGCATCCGCCTTCTCAGGGAGAAAAAGGGAATCAGCCTGGACGAGCTTTCCAAGATGACCGGATTTGACACCGGCCGGTTACAGGACATCGAGGAAGGGGAGATCCAGCCCCAGCTCGGGACGGTGATGAAGCTGTCCAAGGCCCTGGACAGCGCACTGGGCCGGCTTGTCTCCGGTATGGGCACCAAGCTTTACTCCATCACCAGAAAAGACGAGCGCAAAAAGACCTCCCGATCTACCACCGGCCATGGAAAGCAGAGTCTCTACTCGTACATGAGCCTTGCCCCGGAAGTCCAGGGCCGGCACATGGAGGCGCTGATCGTGCAGCTGGAAGAGACTGAAGACAAAGAGCTTTCCAAACACGACGGAGAGGAGTTCATATTTGTGCTGGAGGGGACGGCGGAACTGATCATTGGCGAGGACACGTATGATCTGGAACCGGGGGACAGCGCCTACTACCTGTCCACCACGAAACACAAAATCTCTGCAAAACAGGGCAAAGCCACCATACTGGCGGTACTGTACGAATAACAAGGAGGAACAAATGGCGGAATGCTTGTGGCGGCCTTCTGAAGACCGGATCA
>CAYFVA010000049.1:0-12310 GCA_964346265.1 uncultured Desulfobacterales bacterium | reverse complement strand
TATCCCCGAGTCCATATCATTGATTGGTGGTTTTCAGCTATCCGTCCTTTTTCAGTTTTTCCCGGTCTACGGCCCCGTCCGGGGTTTTGGGAAGTTTTTCCATGAATTGAACATACCGGGGCTTTTTGTAAGAAGCGATCTGTGTGGCGGTGAAATCGATCAGCTCCTTTTCCGTGAGTGTTTTCCCCTCGTGCAGAGCGCAGATCGCTTTAATGCCCTCCCCGTATTTCGGGTCCGGGATACCGATGACACAGACTTCCTTTATCGCTTCATGGGAGGCGATCACCTTTTCCACTTCCACCGGGAAGATGTTTTCGCCCCCTGATTTGATCAGCTCTTTTTCCGCCTTTCTGCCTTTGAAAAAGAGGTATCCGTCCGCGTCCATCATTCCGAGATCACCGGTATGGTGCCATCCTTCCCGGAACGTATGTGAGTTGAGTGTTTCCGCGTTGAGATACCCCCGGAAGACAAGCGGTCCCCTGAGTACGATCTCGCCCTGGATATCCGGGGGAAGGACCTGGTCGAACTCGTCCACGATCTTCAGGTCGGCAAGCGGGCACGGGCGGCCTGCGGAACCTTTTTTCTCGCTATACTCGGCAAACGTGATTAAACCGGATGTCTCGGTCTGGCCGTATATGGACCAGAATTTTGCTCCGGTCAGGCTCTCCAGTTTTTCCACAACTTCCGGGGATTCCAGCCCCACCACGTATTTGAGGCCTGAAAGATCACGCTCGTTTTTCTCCTGGGCTTCAAGGAGGTTGGAGAGGATCGGCGGAAAAGAACCGATCAGGTGGACCTGGTGCTTCTGCATGAGATCGAGTGCTTCGTTTGGATCAAACTTCTCCTGGATCACGTTTGTTCCGCCCGCCTGCAGGGTGGCAAGGGCCAGATTGATACCCATGATATGAAAAAGTGGAAGGGCATTGAGATATACGCTGTTGCTGTCGAGAGTGAAAACGGATTTGATCTGCTCGTTTACCAGAACAACGTTTTCGTGACTCAATACCGCTCCCCTCGGCTTGCCCTGAACCGCGGCGGTGTGAATGATCAAGTAGGGATCGCTGCTGTGTGTATGGCAAGGCCGATTTATGCGTTCCGTATCGTAAAGAGTGGAAAAATCCGGTTCGCTGCCGGTTGGGTCCACAATGTAAAAAGATTCGACTCCTGCAGATTCCTGCTGAATTTTTTCCGCGGTTTCCGCCAGAGCCTGATCCGCAACGAGAATCCCGGGAGAGGTGTCTTCAATGATAAACCGGATTTCCTCGTAACTGAGACGCCTGTTAATAAGGATAAGTGTGAGGTTCAGGGCGGCGGCCGCGCCGAACAGATGGAAGAAGGCCGGGTGGTTGTTGCTGAGAACGGCAATACGCTGCCCTGGTGCAAGGTTCAGTTTGCTCATGCCCTTGGCGAGTTTCCGACAGTCCGAAAAAAGCTCGTCATGGGAGAAGGTTCTGTTGTGCAGGGTCACGGCCGGAAGGGTTCCGTACTGCCGGCTGTTTCTTGAAAAGATGTCATAAACGGTGAGGCCGTGGGGGCTTTCCATTTTTGGTCACTCCTTGTCTGGTTGCGGTTTTTACAAGAAACTTGAAACAAGAGACAAGAAACAAGAATCGGTCTTATTCAAGTTTCAAGCTTCGTGGTGATGCCGTCGTGCATCATGAATGTTATAAAAAGAACATAGATTTTCACCATGGAGAAACTGGAACAAAACCTTGGACAAAGAAGAGCTGGGGATTTTACATGCCGTACTTGTCGTCAAACGAGTCCCAGAAGTTCCGGTCCTTTTCCCTCCAGCCTTTTCCAAAGGTTTTATCAAAAAACGGTTTGAGTTTCCCGTACCAGGCACCGTGTCCCTCTCCGCCTTCAAGGCGGTTTCTGAGTACATCCGCCACATGGTCTGAAATATTGGCCAGTTCATCTTTTGGAATGTAGGAATCCGCTCCTTTTTCAATGGATTCTCTGAGATTTTCAGGGGACAGGGCGTGGGCGGTGAGCATCAGCGAAGGGATGTTCCGGTTGTAAGCAAGTTCCAGGATGTCATATCCTCTCACTCCCATGATGTCGAGAACGGCCAGATCAAAATGCTGCCCGGACAAAAGCTCTTTGGCGGTTTCATAGCTGTTTGCCGGAAAAATGGTACACTCGTCCAGCAATTCTTCAATGGTCTCCACAATATCCGGTTCATCATCCACCACAAGCAGCAGCCGGTTTTTCAAAAGCTGACGGTTGGTTAAATTTTTCAGGTCAAACTTGACCGTGGTTACCGGGCAGGGGGCCTTGAGAATGACGTACCTGGAAGTGGATCCCATGACGGCTTTCTGGGCTTTTGATTTTTTTCTGATACCAAGGAAGATGTGATCCACCCGGTTTTCCGTGGCGAACTGCACAAGGTCTTCGCCTGCGGAAAGACCTCTCACGCTCTGCCGGGTTTCGCACTTCACCCCGGCCTGCTCCATGAAAAAAGCGGCAAATTTCAGCCCTTCCTCCGCCTCGATAATATCGGATTGTTTTTCAGAGCTGCCTCCTTCCGATGAGGTGACGATATAGACAAACGCATTATGTGAAACCGCATAATCCCTTGCAAGGGACAATGCCATTCTTCCCACCTCACCGCCGTTGTATCCAACCAAAAGTTTCATTGAGATTCGCTCCTCGGATTTCGTTCAAGCACTACATCCATCGTTTTCTTCGTTTGTAAGACTTGACGTCTTTGAATGATTTTCTGCCGCCGCTCTTGGTGATGCCCATGTAGAATTCCTTTACGTCCGGATTGTTCTGAAGCTCTTTGGAAGGTCCTTCAAGAACGATTTTCCCTGTTTCCATGATATACGCATAATCGGAAATGGCAAGGGCCATTTTTGCATTCTGTTCCACCACCAGGATGGTGGTTTTCAGATCCCTGTTAATGGCTTTGATGTTTTCAAAAATTTCCTTGACCAGGAGGGGAGCAAGGCCCAGTGAAGGTTCATCCAGCATCAGCATTTTGGGAGCTGCCATCAGCGCCCTTGCAATGGATATCATCTGCTGCTCGCCGCCGGAGCTGTACCCGGCCATCCGGTTGGTTACACTGGTAAGCCTGGGGAACTGCCTGTACATCAGTTCATTGTCTTCACGGATTTTCTGAAGACCGTCCTTTCGGGTAATGGAACCCACACGGATATTTTCATTCACGGTGAGATGCTTGAATACGCGACGGCCCTCCGGGACCATTACAGCCCCGCGCTTGACTACATCGGTTCCCAGCAGATTGGTGGTGTCTTCACCGTTGAATTGAATCCGGCCTTCTTTTATGGCGCCGTTTTCCGGTTTTAAAAGGCCGCTTATGGCCCTGAGGGTGGTGGTTTTTCCGGCACCGTTGGTCCCCAGCAGCGATACGATTCCGCCTTCGGGCACCACCAGGCTGACCCCTCTCAAAACCTGGATAATATCGTTGTACACCACCTCGATGTTGTTGACTTCAAGCAGGTTGTTTGTTGTCGTGGTCTCCATATGGCCTTTTCTTCATCATCGGGTTACACCTGCCGGACCGTTTGTATCCTAAAGATACGGTCCGGCAGGCATTGGTTTGCGGACATGGGGTCCGGTTTCCGGTTCTCATGCGGTTAATGCCGCAGGAAAACCATCAGTCGATTTTATCCATATACTGAGATTTGATCGGTTCGCCGACCTTTTGAAACGCCCCGTTTTCCACACTGTAAATCTGGAGCAAATCCACACCGGCCCGGTCGGTTTTTGAATAGGTCACCGGACCGATTGTGCTGTACGGATTGTATGCATTGTCTCCGTTCATATTGTTGAGAACCTTGTACAGGTTCGCTTTGGTGACCTCCATGTTGTTGGCTTTTGCCCGTTTGATCGCCTCTGTGACCACCTGGGCCACCATGATGCCGGCGGCGTAATTGTGTGAATTGGCGGCTTTTTCATCCCTGTTGTACCTTTCTGCAAGAGCCAGCTGCTTTTTGGTCCCTTCTGTGGGTTCCGATGTCAGATTGAACGAGCAGGACCAGTAATACCCTTCAGCCGCATCCCCTGCCAGGGCGATCAGGTCGTTTCCCCCGGTGTAATGGGCGCCGAGGAAAGTGAATTTGCCTTTTTCCCCGTATTCTTCAGCAGTGAAGCCGAGGCGGGCCGAATCGTTCAGCATGGTGGCCACGGGTGACTGGACCGTTTGACTCAGGATGTACCGGACTCCCTTGCTTTTCAGGCGCTGGAGCATGGCGGTGTTGTCAAGGTTCTGGCCGTGTTCCACCACCTCGACGATCTCCATGTCCAATCCAGCTTCCACGGCCTTTTCCACATCCTCGACAGGAGCCCGGCCGAAAGCGGAAGGATGAACAAACATGGCTGCCTTGGGTGTTCCGTCTTCATGGTGGTTGACCACGTACTCGGAAAGGGCCACCAGCTGTTCGGAGTAGGAAGCCACAGGCAGGAAGATGTAGTCTGAATTGTCAAGATTGCCTGCATGGTAGGAGGCCGGAAGTGTGGGGATCCGCACTTCCTCGAAATCCCTTTTCAACCCCAGGGTGCTTCCCGTGGAGTAGTTGAGGTAGATCTGGATTCCGTCCTCCAGGAACTCCTCAAAATTTCTCTTGGTCACATCGGTTTTGTACTGGTCGTCCCGGATCATGCAGTCGATCTTGTCGCCGTCGAGCATGTCGGTATCATTGACATACCGGAAGTAGTCCTCCACTCCCTTGGCATAGGGATTGCCGGCGTCTGACGTCGGCCCTGTGATGGCCAGCGAAATAGCGGTCTTGTAGGTTTTTGCAAAGGCCGGGCCGCCGATTGCCAGAATAACGGCAAGGACCAGCACCAGGTGTAACAGCAGTAATCGTTTTGTTTGCATGGCTCTTCTCCTTTTTTGTTACGGGTTTTTGTTACATGTATCATACATTGTTTCCATTACTCCCCACTTTGTCGAAGCGCCTGTCAGTAGCGGAACGGCCATTTTTTGAGGTACGATTTGGCTATCCGGTACCAGTTGGCGATCCCCCTGGGTTCGAACATCAGGAAAAGAACAATCACAAGACCGAAGGTGAGGGGCCGCAGGGCCGTGGCAAGGTTCATGCTCTGGGGCAGAAATTCACCGGCGAGTTCGGCCAGGTTTTCCACCTGGAGATCAAGGGTTTTGATGGCCACAGGTCCCCAGAAAGAACCGTTCAGGGTGCCGAGGCCGCCGACGATCGCCATGGCAAGATATGATATGGATTCATGCAGTGTAAAGGACTCAAACCCCACGCCCCGGTACACATAGGCATGAAGTGCGCCTGCGACTCCGGCGAAGAATCCTGCCAGGGCAAAGGCGAATACTTTTGTGAATCCCGGGTGCATTCCCATGGCGTCTGCGGCCCGGTCATTGTCCCGGACCGCGATAAGCGACCTTCCGTAGCGGGTTTTCAAAAGATTCCTGACCCCGAATCCCAAAATCACCACGATGGTCAGGATCGTAAAATACCAGAAAAGATAGTGGTCCTGCCTGCCGACCTTCCCGGTGAGCCAGTATACCCGTCCCACGAATATGGTCTGGCCCTGGTTGAAAAACGACATGAAATTGATCACCCACTGAAAGATCATCTGAAACGACAGTGTGGCGATGGCCAGATACAGATGTTTCAGCCGCATGGCCGGCAACCCCACAATGCCTCCGAAAACCGCCCCTACAAATCCGCTCACCAGTATCAGAACCGGCCAGAAATGGGTGATCACAAGATGGGTGTCCCCGATCACCTGGCAGAAAGATGCCAGGGTATAGGCGCCGATACCCACGAATGCGGCATGGCCGATGGATATGAGCCCGGCGAAGCCGGTGACCAGGTTCAGCCCCATCACCGCCACAATGGCGATGAGGATATTATCGATCACCAGCATGTACTTGTTGCTCAGGGTGAACAGAAACGGCCACATGAAGAGAAGCAGCAGGAAAATCGAGAAAATGGACCGGTCAAGACTGGTAAAGAAAGTCCGCTGTTCCTGGGTGTATGTGGTGAAAAAATTTCCGGTTGCTAACCATCTGTTTGCTGACATAGGCTACACTCGCTCAATTTCATGGGTTCCGAACAAACCGTGCGGTTTGATAACGAGAATGATCAATAAAATGATATAGGGCAGAACTTCTCCGGTGCCTTTCAGCCCCCAGCTGCCGTCCAGGTATCCGCCTGCGAACTGCTGGATCAGCCCCATGATGATCCCGGCCACCACTGCACCGAGTATGGAGTCCAGTCCGCCCAGGATGACAACGGGAAAAACCACGATGCCGAAGGCATGCAGGGTGTCGAAATTCAGTCCGGTGATGTTGCCGATGATACACCCGGCGGCTGCTGCGGAAAGTCCGGCAGTGGCCCAGGCAAGTCCAAAGACCTTGGGAACTGAGATCCCCACGGACATGGAACCGAACTGGTCATCTGAGACCGCCCGCATGGAAATTCCCACGGTTGATTTTTTGAAAAACCAGGAAAATCCACCGATGAGAACAAAGGTGATGATCAGTCCCACAAGCTGGGTCCAGGAGATGGATACGCCGCCGACCATCAGCGGTGTCTGGGGCAGAAACTGGGGGAATGAATAGTTTTCCGTACCGAACGGAGTCAGGTAGATCAGGCCGTCCAGAATCGAGGACAACCCGATGGTGACCATGATGACCGAGATGATCGGTTCCCCGATCAATCGCCTCAAAAATATTCTTTCCACGCTCATGGCCAGGAAAAAGGTGATGACCATGCTGATCAGAAACGAAAAGAAAATGGGGATGGAGGCCCAGACCGTCAATGCATAGGTGATAAAGGCCCCTGCTGCGATGATCTGGCCGTGGGCAAGATTCAGAACCCGGCTCGATTTGTAGATCAGTACGATGCCGAGGGCGGCCAGGGCGTAAATGGAACCCACCACCATACCGCTGATCACGATTTGAAAAAAGTAACTCATCACACTCCTTTCACGGTATAAAATGCAATTGTCGTTTCAACCGTGGAGGATTGGCCGTCCTGGTAGGCGAACGATGCCTCCACTTCCTTTTCCGTGATGCTTTCGTCAAACAGTCCTTCGTAAAGCTCCTGGTACCTGTCTTTTACAAATTTTCTCCGGATTTTTCCGGTTTTGGTCAACTCTCCGTCATCCACATCCAGAAGCTTGTACAACAGCGCGAACCGCTTGATCTTGAAATGCTCTTGTTCCGCTCTCTCGTTGATCCCCTCGATCTCCGACATGACAAGATCGGCCACTTCCTGTTTTTTCGAAAGGTCCATGTAGGTGGTGTAGGAGATGCCGCGGTCTTCGGCCCATTTGCCCACGACCACCGGGTCGATATTGACAAGTGCGGAAACGAAGTCCTCCTGATCTCCGTAAATGACAGCCTCCTTGATGTACGGGCTGAATTTGAGGGCGTTTTCAAGAAACATGGGAGAGAACATTTCGCCCCTGTTGTTGTACATCACGTCGGAAACCCGGTCAATGACCACCAGATGCCCGTTTTCATCAATGTAGCCGGCGTCACCGGAATGAAGCCATCCCCCTTCCAGAAGCTCCTCGGTTTTTTCCGGAAGTTCAAAATACCCCGGTGATACGGAAGGGGAGCTGGAAAGGATTTCCCCTTCTTCCGAGATTTTGCACTCGGTTCCGGGCAGCGGTTTTCCCACGGTGTCGGGCCGCACATCTCCGTCCCGGTGCATGTAGGCGATTCCCGTGATTTCCGTCTGTCCGTAAATCTGCTTCAGGTTGACGCCGATGGCCTGATAAAAGGTGAAAAGCTCCGGACCCAAGGCAGCCCCGCCGGTGTAGGCCCGCCTGATCCGGAGAAGGCCGAGCTGATTGATAAGCGGCCGGAAAATGATCTGTTTGCCCAGCCAGGCTTTAAATTTCAGGATCGCCGGCATGGATTTTCCGGTCATCCGGTAGGTGGCGGCCTGCTGTCCGATTTGAATAAAATAGTGGTACAACAGCTTGTTGAGCCAGTAGGACTGGTCGATCTTAAGCCAGATTTCAGACCGGATGGTTTCGTAGATCCGGGGAGCGCCGAACATGAAGTGGGGTCCGATCTCCTTTAAGTCCAGCATGTTGGTTTCCACGGATTCGGGAAAGTTGATGGTGATCCCGGTGGCCATGGCGATACCGAACGAGTTCATCTGCTCCCCGATCCATGCAAAGGGGAGAAAGGAGACATACTCGTCCGTGGGTTCCAGCGGGTCTACTTCCGTGATTCTGACCCCCATGTTGATGTAGTTTTTGTGGGTCATCATGGTGCCTTTGGGAAGACCCGTGGTTCCGGAGGTGAGGCACAGATGGCAGACATCATCCGGGTGCCCCTGGTCCACGAGGGATTCGAAAAGGGTTTCATCCTTTTTGTGTTCGGCTTCCCCCAGGGCGTAAAGATCTTTGATGTCCATGAACCAGTCGTCCGACATGTAGTTTCTCATGCCCCTGGGGTCCTCGAAAATGACTTTTTTCACGTTCGGGATCCGGTCTCTCACGTCCAGCACCTTGTCCACCTGTTCCTGGTTGTCGCAGAAAACAACGGATACCTTGAGATACTGGATAATCTGGGCGATTTCATCGGGCATGGAGGTCTGGTAGATGCCGGCGGAAATGGCTCTGAGCGAATGCGCCCCGATGGCCGCGAACAAAAGCTCGGGAATGTTATCGCTTATGACGGCAATGGTATCTCCTTTTTCAAGGCCGACGGCCCTCAGTCCCAGTGCGGTTTTCCGGACGTAATCGTAATACGATTCCCATGTGTACACATTCCAGATGCCGAAATCCTTTTCTCTCAATGCCGTTGCCGCGGGTTTCTGTTTGACCCTCCAGCGAAGCAGCTGCGGTATGGAGTATTCAAGTAAGTAGTCGTTTTGGCTCATGTCGATTCTTCTTCTCCGATATAGGCTTCAATAACTTTGGGGTTTTCAGCAACCTCCCGTGCCGTGCCCGATCCGATCACCTCTCCGAAATCAAGAACGTAGATCTCGTCCGAGATATCCATCACCACCCCGAGATCATGTTCCACCAGCAGCACGGTGATGTTCCTCTCTTTCTGGATGTCCATGATGAACCGGACAATGTCTTCTTTTTCCTGTACATTCATCCCGGCCATGGGCTCATCCAGTAACAGGAGATCCGGCGCAAGTGTCAGGGCGCGGGCGACCTCCACTTTTTTCTGTAAACCGTAACTCAGGCTTCCCACCTGGCTTTTCCGGTAGGGCTCAAGCTCCATGAAATCGATGATGTCTTCCACATGGGCCCGGTTTTCCGCCTCTTCCCGGGAAGCCTTTCCGTAAAAGGCAATGGCCTGGATCAGGTTGTAATCGAGTTTGGTGTGCCTTGCCAGAAGCAGGTTGTCCAGAACCGAAAGGCCCGAAAAAAGCTCAAGATTCTGGAACGCCCTTGCGATCCCCATATTTGACACCTGGTGGGGGGATGCATGGGTGAGCTCTTTTTCATTGTAGAAGATTTTTCCTCTTGTGGGATGATAAAAGCCGGAAATGCAGTTGAGTATGCTGGTTTTACCGGCTCCGTTCGGCCCGATGACGGAAGTGATCAGGCCGGGTTGGATTTTCATGTCCACGCTGGAAAGTGCCTTGAGTCCGCCGAAAGATAGTGTTACATCGGAAACGTTCAAATACGTCATGTTGACTCCACATCCGTTAGAAGAATTGTGAAATATGTGTGTGAAAGAGTAGGTCCAATGCTCAATTGGCCCGATTGTTCAATTGACTTGTCGGATCGTCGTAACAACGGCAAATGAAAGACCTCCAAACTGTCAGCTACCCGGAAACAGAGAAACAGTCTCTGATAACGGCAATGATATTTTATGTCGTAAATCCGCTTTATTTATTAACTGCCATTACGCAGTTTCGATATTAGTGAATAACCAGGGGGGAGTCAAGGACTTTTTCAAAAAAATCTAGCGAGCGCTCGGTCTTTCTACCTGAACCGTCAGGCAGCAGCCGGGAAAAATACCGTGAAAATGGTATATCCGGAGTCGTGACAATCTCCGGCCACGGTGCAGAAACGGCATTTTTCGACATCGCCCGGACAGGTTTCATCGGGATGTTTTACAAGATACCTGCACCGGACGGACTCCATGGAAATGGAAAAACCGAACCGTTCGGAGAAAATTTTCATTCGGAGAAGGTCCATGCCTTTGCCGCCTGCGTTGAATTCATACGGGGTCTTGGTGGAATAATTCAGGGTCTCCTGTGTGGTAAAGAAACCGTCGAATATACTTTTATGGTATTCTTCCCGGATCCCCACGCCGCTGTCTTTTACGGTGAGAACGGCACCGTTGTCCATCTTTTTGAACCCGGCGGCCACATACCCCCCATCCGGTGTGTTTTCCACTGCATTTTTTAAAAGACCCTCCACAATGGTTCCCAGAATATCGTCGGGAAGGAAAATATCAGGAATTTCCGGTTCCATGTGAACCCGGGTCTCTATATTCCGGAATGAATACTTTTCTTTCAGGGTTTCAACGAAACCGGGAAGGAATTGGTTCGGATCGATTTTTCTGCTGACCCTTTCCACGAACCCGAAGGTGTTGTCGATGGATTCTCTGACCGACCGGATCAAATGTTCGGCATCCAGGTGCTGTTCAAGCAGGGTTTCCAGTTCATCCCGGCAGACATCCAGCATTTTTTTCATCATTTTTGCGGTGGAGGATTCCCGGTTTTCCATGATGTCGGCGGTTTCGCTCTGGATCTCCACAATGCGGTTGAGGTTTCGTTCCACACGTTTCATGGCATTCTCCCAGCTGGTATCCTCGAGGGTTTCAAGGCTTTTTTTCAGCGAGGATATGGTGCCGGTTAAAATGGCCACAGGTGTTTTCAGCTCGTGGGAGAGGTGGTTGATGGCTTTGTCTTTTGCCCGGTTCATGGCGGCCATGTCCCTGTACGCTTTCTTGATCTCCTCGCTGAATCTGGCGTTTTCAATGGAAATGGCAACGGTTCCTGCAATTACATTCATCTGTTCCACATCGTTGTCATCAAACCCGCCCATTTTTTTGTTGATCCCGCAGAGGGCGCCTATAATCCGTCCTTCGCTTTTGATGGGAACCACGGCCAGTGTCCGGGTGGTATACCCCAGAATACGGTCCCTTTCCCGGTACTGGGGCTGCTGGTCGGCCCGGTTGTCTATGGCAGGTTTCCCGGTTTTGATGACGTTGCCGGCAAGAACCTGATCCAGGGAAAAGCGGATTTCCCTGACGCGTTTGGCCGTGTCCGAGTCGTCATACGAGGCCCCGAGAAAAAAGATGTCCTCTTTGATTTCATCGTAGAGAAGGACAAGCGCACCTTCGGTGCCCAGAAGCTCTTTGACCTCACTGGAAATGTAATCCATGAGACCTTCAAGCTCGGGATATTCGGGAAGTGCCATGCTGATTCGCATGATGGTCCGGTTATGGGCGGCTATCCGCTTTTCTTCCGTGATATCCCGGAGCAGCACAAAAATTTCATCCGGGTCCCGGTCGAATCTGGAAAAGGCGGTGGCCCACATCACCACGTCAAGCATTTCTCCGTTTTTTGTCAAACGGCGGGTTTCGTACCGTTTCAGCGATCGTTCTCTGTAAAACCGTTTGATGAGCTCCCGGGTTTCCTGATCCAGGTCCCGGGGGACAAAAGGAACGAGCTTTCCGAAAATTTCCTCGAGGGACCAGCCAAAGGTCCGGGTGAAGGCCGGATTGATATAGGAAACCTTGCCTTCCCGGTCATACGCCACAATGGGATAGGGGACGAATTCCAAAAGCATCCGGTAATGGCGTTCCGACTCTCTCATCCGGCGGTCGGCTTTTTTCTTCTCTGAAATATCCTGGAGGGTTTCCACTGCTGCAATGACGGTGCCGTTTTGATCCTTTATGGGGGCGGCGGTGAAATAGAGCCATTTCCCTTCCTCTCCCAGGTCCGGGAAATAATCCTCTGCTGTATAGCTGCCGTTTTCAAAGGGGGAGGAGCTGAGCTTGTTGCCGTAATATTCCGCAATCTCCGCTTTTGATGCGTTGTCAACGATTAAATCGGCGAGAACCGGCCTTTTTTTAGAATAAAATGCCTTCCACTGCATGTCCGTGCCGATCATTTCTTCTGCGGTATAACCGATGAGTATTTCACAGGCCCGGTTGTAATGGGATATTTTGTGATTTCGGTCGATTACGAACATGGGTACGGCCGCTTCGGCAAAGATCATTTCAAGTTCATACAGTTTTTGTTCGACCGGTTGGCGGGCTGTTGCGTTTTCCTGCATAAAAAGCCTCCAAAAGACTTTACAAGTGGATGCAATATTCGTATAACATAGACATTCAGGCAACTGTTATACTCGCACGGGTCATTTGATTATA
>CAYFVA010000048.1:3493-12604 GCA_964346265.1 uncultured Desulfobacterales bacterium | reverse complement strand
AGAGAGGTACAGACGGATACGTTCGCCATTGACTATTTTCATGTGGATTTTCAGGAAATCGACATGGATACCGAGCTTACTGTTACCGTTCCCGTGGATACGGTCGGTGAATGCAAAGGCGTCACCGAAGAAGGCGGTTTCCTCCAGGTAATCCGGCGTGAAATCGATGTGATCTGCAAACCGTCTGATACGCCTGAAGTCGTGGAAATCGATATTTCCGGCCTTGTGATCGGGGATTCCATCCATGTGGAGGAACTCGATCTCGGCGAAAATGTTCAGATTCCGTTTGAAACAAATTTTACCATTCTCACGGTTGTACCGCCTGAAGCCGAAGAAGAGGAAGAGGAAGAAGGACTCGAGGAAGGTGAAGAGGCTGAAGGGGAAGAAGCCGGCGAGGAAGAGGCGGAAGAAGAGTCTTCCGAATAACTCTCTTGAATACGAAACTTTTCCATGTCGGATGATCCCGTGTATATGGTGGCGGGTCTGGGGAATCCCGGAAAGAATTACCACCGGACCCGGCACAATATCGGATTCATGGTCGCGGACAGAATCGTTTCAAGGTGCGGCGCATCTTATAGCAGGTCCAGATACAGTGCCGAGTTCGCCAAAACGGTTCTGGACGGTCAGAAGGTGTTTGTCGTAAAACCCCAATCCTACATGAATCGAAGCGGCCTGCCGATCTCCTCTCTTGCCGCTTATTTTAAAATTCCATCCGCAAATCTCGTTGTTGTTCACGACGACCTTGATCTGCCCTTCGGCCGGATCCGGATCTCCAAAGACCGGGGACACGGGGGGCACAACGGTATCCGGTCAATCATCGAGGCACTGGGCACCCGCGACTTCACCCGTGTCCGTGTCGGTGTCGGCCATCCAGAAGGTTCTTCAAATGTAACCGGCCATGTGCTGGGAGATTTCTCCAAAAACGAAACCGTCGAACTGGATGATCTTCTTGACAGGTGTGCCGATGCCTGCGTGGATATCATGAAAAAGGGACCGGCTGCAGCAATGAATACCCACAACCGCCAAAGCTGAAAATTTTGTTTTCAATGCCGGGGCAACTCTTTTTTTTTATCAGGGAGTTCACGCTTGATGGCCTGTCTGCGCCATGACCGATGCGGTGATGATCACGATCCCGCCGGCAAGGGTTCGGATTCCGGGCACCTCTCCGAGAAGAAAAAATGCGAATACAATGCCCCATACCGGCTCAAGACCCGTGACGATACTGGCTGCCTGGGCCCGGATATACCCCAGGGACCGGATAAACAGGGTATGGGCAAGGCCTGTGCAGAAGACGCCCAGGATGGAAAGCAGAAGAACGTCCCGAGCGGTGATCACGGCTGATTGGATCAGAAAAACCGGGAGAACAAGGGCCAGGCATGCAAAGGTGTTCTGGTAAAACGCTGCGGTAATTGCACTGGTATGGATCACGTTCCGCCGGTTCAAAAGCGTTAACAGGGCAAATGTGAACCCGGCCGGGATACCTGTGGTCACTCCTTTTGTGATGTCGTTGGAAAGATCGAACGACGGGATTACGAGACAGGTACCGGCAAGCACCAGAAAGGATGTGAAAATATCCTTGATGCACAGTCTCTCCTTGAAAAAAAGAGGCTCCATCAACGTGGTGAACATGGGAAATGTGGAAAAAGAGATCAATCCCACGGCTACGGTGGAAACCTGGATGGAGTGAAAGAAGCAAAGCCAGTGAACGGCCAGCAAAAACCCCTGGAGTATTAGAAAAACCCCTTCTCTTCTGCTTGACGGCAAAAGCCGGTCCCCTGTGAACACACGCGCAAAGAGAAAAAGGGAGAATGCGGCAAAGGCGGTTCTGCCGAATACGATAAGAACGGGACTCAGCGTCAGAAGCTTTCCGAAAAGACCGGAAAACCCGAACAGCAGAACCGCAAGATGAACACTTGCGGCAGGGGATCTGTGCAGCGGATATCCCGGTCTCATTGGCTATCGGGTCAACTGTCTGTACTTGATCCGGCTCGGCCGCGCCGCCTTGTCTCCGAGCCTCTTTTTTCGGTCCTTTTCATATTCGGTGTAGCTGCCCTCAAAGAACGAGGTGGTGCTGTCGCCTTCAAAGGCCAGGATATGGGTGGCGATCCGGTCCAGAAACCACCTGTCATGGCTGATGATCATGGCACACCCGGCAAAGGCTTCCAGTGCCTCTTCCAGGGCCCGCATGGTATTGACGTCCAGATCGTTGGTGGGCTCGTCCAGAAGAAGAAGGTTGGCTTCCTCTTTCAGGATCCGGGCAAGGTGAACCCGGTTTCTCTCGCCGCCGGACAGAAATTTCCCTTTTTTCTGCTGGTCCTGTCCGGAAAAGTTGAACTTGGATACATAGGCCCTGGAATTGACATCCCGTCCGCCTATGCCGATCTTGTCATTGCCCCCGGAGATGATTTCCCATACGGTTTTTTCACCGTCCAGGACATCCCGTTCCTGGTCCACGTAGCCGAGCCGGACAGTATCTCCGAGTTGGATGGCGCCCGAGTCAGGTTGTTCTTTGCCGCACACCATGTTGAAAAGGGTGGACTTTCCCGCCCCGTTGGGGCCGATGATCCCCACAATGGCGCCCGGCGGCACGATGAAATTCAGGTTCTCCATCAACAGCTTGTTGTCAAAGGCTTTGGATACACTGTCGGCGATTACCACCTTGTCCCCGAGTCTCGGTCCCGGCGGGATGAAAAGCTCCATTTTCTCTTCCTGCTGCTGGATGTTCTTTTTCAGAAGCTCTTCATACGCCTTGATCCGGGACTTGGCCTTGGCCTGCTTGCCCTTTGGAGACATGTGGATCCACTCCAGTTCCCGCTCAAGGGTTTTCTGGCGTTTGCTCTCCTGTTTCTGCTCCACTCTGAGGCGATTCTGTTTCTGCTCCAGCCACGAGGAGTAGTTGCCCTTCCAGGGGATTCCTTCGCCCCGGTCCAGTTCGAGAATCCAGCCGGCCACGTTGTCGAGGAAGTACCGGTCATGGGTCACTGCGATGATCGTGCCCTCGTACCGGCCGAGATACTGCTCCAGCCATGCCACGGATTCCGCGTCCAGGTGGTTGGTGGGCTCGTCGAGCAAAAGGATGTCCGGTTTCTGCAAAAGCAGCCTGCAAAGCGCCACACGCCGTTTTTCTCCCCCGGAGATCACATCCACGGGAGTGTCTTCCGGCGGGCACCGCAAAGCGTCCATGGCCATTTTCAAACGGGAATCGAGATCCCATGCATCGAGATGGTCCAGCTTTTCCTGCAGTTCCGCCTGCTTTTCGATCAACTTGTCCATCTCTTCATCCGACATGGGCTCGGCAAACTGTTCATTGACCCGTTCATATTCGTTGATCAGATGTACCGTGTCCTGCACCCCTTCTTCCACCACTTCTTTTACGGTTTTGGTGCTGTCCACCAAAGGTTCCTGTTCCAGATATCCCACGGTGTAGCCCTTGGAGAGAACCGCCTCTCCTGTGAAATCATTGTCCACACCGGCCATGATTTTGATCAGGCTGGATTTTCCCGACCCGTTCAGCCCGAGAACCCCGATTTTGGCCCCGTAAAAATAGGACAGGGAAATGTCCTTGAGCACCTGTTTGTCTCCATGATAACGGCTGACGTTCATCATGGAGTATATTACTTTTTTGGTATCTTCCGTCATATGTTTTTATTCCTTTCTGTTTACGGAAAGCGGTCCCCATGCCTGGCACACCGGCATGATTTCCACACTGTTGATGTTGACGTGAGAAGGAGTGGACACCACCCAGAATACGGTTTGTGCGATATCCTCGGCAACAAGGGGTTCCGTGTTTTCGTACACTTTTTCCGCCTTGTCCCGGTCTCCTTTGAACCGGACGATGGAAAATTCGGTTTCTGCAAGTCCGGGTTCGATATTGGTGACTTTGATGCCGGTCCCGGCAAGATCGGCCCTGAGATTTCTGGAAAACTGTTTGACAAAAGCCTTGGTGGCCCCGTAGGCATTTCCCCCCGGATACGGGTAGGTGCCGGCAATGGATCCGATATTCACGACATGGCCGGAATCCTTTTCCGCCATGGCGGGCAGGATCGCCCTTGTGCAGTACATCAGGCCCTTGATGTTGGTGTCCACCATCTCTTCCCAGTCGGAAAGGTCGGCCCTGTGGGCGGGTTCAAGGCCGAGGGCGAGCCCTGCGTTGTTCACCAGCACATCAATGGAACCGAAAGTTTCCAGGACCTCTTCTGCTGCTTTATATACGGCTTTTTGATCGGAGACATCCAGTAAAACAGAGTGGACCTTTGTGGTCTCTTCCAGTTCTTTTTGGACGGAATTAAGCCTGTCGGACCGCCTGCCTGTAATGACGATGTCATACCCGTTTTTCGCCAAGAGTTCGGCCGTTGCCCTGCCGAAGCCGGAGGTCGCTCCGGTGATCATTGCGGTTTTATTCATTGTCTTCCTCTTTTTTTGCATTGGATTCGATCCGTTTGAATCCGTGCTTTTCCGCATGCCGGGGAAAGAGTGCAATTGCGGTGTTGAGCGGAATAAAGCCGGAAAACGCCCGGATTTTCATCATCCGGTAATTGGTGGGAATACTTGTGATTCTCCTGAGACCTTTTTTCCCGAAGATCGATTCCTGCCTGGACCAAAGCTGATTGTTCACCCCGAAATGGCGCGTGCCCAGCAAAAGGTGAAGAATGAGCCGGTAATTGTTCAGTATGTAGCCAAGCCGTTTCATGATCGGGTCCCATCCGGAAGAATCGGTCTTATTTGTAAAAGGTGAATACCGGTTCTCTCAGGATCATTTCGCATGCCTCTTGCGCATTCTGTGCGGTTTCCGGGAACGTTTCCCGCAGTCCCGCCATCTGCCGCAGATTCTCGGCTGTTCTCAAAATCAGCCGGGCCAGATCCCCTTCCGCCATATCCGTCCGGGCGGTAATGCTCTCCCACGGTTCTCCCTTGGCCCATGAAAAGATAACCACCGCCGGTTCCATATACAGGCTGGGGACATGAAACCCCTTCTTAATGAGCTTATCAGCAAAAGGCTTGAGGGTTTTGCGCATGTGAACAAAGTGGGAGGTAAGCATCTGGGCGGCCATATCCCTGTCTGGAAACTCCTCTTCCCTGAATTCCTTTTCATTGACAAAGGCCGCCATCACACCGGCGAGAATGGACGGGGTGTAGTTTTGAAAGAGTCCTTGTCTCAGGCTTTCCGCAACAATCAGGGGGGTGTCGATCCGCAGGCTCGACGCCCACATGCCGTCCGCTGTGAGCCGGCCGTCTTCGGTGACAAAATCTTCTTCCTTGAGGAACTCCATGTGGGCCAGAAAATCGTGCCAGAGAAATTTCAGATCGGCACCGAACTGCTTTCTGGCGTACTTTCCCTTCTGGGTCAGCATATACGAGGCAAAGGATTTGTCCAGAAGCAGGCGGATCTGATCCGGAGTGTGGGACAACAGCAGGTTGAGCACCATGGAAAAATCGATCTTGATCTGGCTTCTGATATCCACGGGCGGGGCGTTGACCAGTTTGGCCACGTATCGTAAGTCCATGAATTTTCCCGGCAGCACGATGCCGAAACCGATGTGGTCCATGCCTCTTCTGCCGGCCCTTCCGGTCATCTGCTGGAATTCGCTCGCGGTAAGCGGTACGAATTCGGTACCGTTGAACCGGTCCGAGTTAAGGATGCATACGCTCCGGGCCGGAAAATTGACCCCGGCGGCCACGGTGGAGGTGGCGAACATGGCGTCGAGGAGTCCTTCCGCCATCAAAGTCTCAATGACCACTTTCCAGGCGGGAAGATGTCCGCTGTGATGGGAGGCGGATGCGGTGTTTTCCAGGATTTCCCGCTGGTGGTGTCGGGCAAGATGCGGATTGTCCGCCACAAGTTCTTCGATCCGGTTGGCAAGTTTCTCTTTCCGTTCCGGGTCTTTTGCCAGTATGTCGCCGGTGCAAAGCTGAATAGCCTGGTCACAGTCGGACCGGGATTTGAGAAAGAAAATCACCGGCAGAAGATTGAATTTTTTCAGCACCTTCATAATTTCGCTGAAGAGCGGCAGTTTTCCCGGCGGGGCCATTCTCGGCTTGTGTTTTTGCTCCAGATGCCGGATCACCTTGGGGTGTAACGTTCCCTTGCCCTTTTTCAGCAAAGGCTGAAGCGTTCCCGTGGGATGAAAAAATATGGGATACAGCGGTACCGGCCTCTTGGATGCTTGGATCACCTGACAGGTCCGGCCCCTGATCCGTTCGAGCCATTGGGCGATCTGGTCCGGATTGCCGATGGTGGCACTCAACAGCAGCAACGGCACCCGGGTGGGCAGATAGATCAGGATCTCCTCCCAGACCACGCCGCGTTCATCATCCCCGAGGTAATGGGCCTCGTCCAGAATGATCAGGTCGCACCCCAGGTTCTCTCCGGTATACATGGCATCATACAGCTGGTTTCTCAAAATCTCGGTGGTACCGATGATGATCCCGGCATCCGGGTTTTCCTTGATGTCGCCCGTGAGAATGCCCACCTGTTCGTTTCCGAAAAGGTCCCTGAACTGGTTGTATATGGAATTGGTCAGCGCCTTCAGGGGAGTTGCGTACCAGACTTTCCCCCCTTTTTCCACGGTCTTTTCCGTGACCTGCTCGGCGATCCAGGTCTTGCCGGAACCGGTGGGTGCGGCCACGAGGCAGTCAGACTCCTCTACCGCTTCAATCGCTTCGATCTGGAAGCTGTCCGGCTCAAACGGTTTCGCCCTGGGAACCCCGATTCTTTTGAATACGTTTTTAAGAGCGTTGTCCGCTACCGGCGTCATTTTGCGGATGGTCTTTTGCTTTCCGCCCCGTTTTTTATTCTGGTGATTAAAATTACCTGTTTTATTTTGCATAGATGGATAAAAACATAATTTGATCAATCATGCAAGTACATGGTGACGGTTGAATCGATTTTGCCGGGGCAATTTCAGCCTTTAACCGCACCATGAGGCCGAAACAAGGCCGGTTGCGTTCAAAGCAGCCGATAAAATCTTTTCTTGTGTTCTGTTCTGTTATAGACTATGTAAGAGGAATTTTTTGTACCGGAATATACCAAAGGAGAAAAATGGAACACCATCGGCCCGAAATTCTTGCCCCTGCAGGCGATACCGATTCTTTCCTGGCGGCTGTTGCAGCCGGAGCCGATGCGGTCTACTGCGGCCTTAAAATATTTTCCGCCCGCATGGAGGCGGACAACTTCAGCATGGAAGAGTTGGCCCGGCTGTCAGCGTTTGCCCGTACAAAAGGGGTGAAAACCTATATCGCCTTTAACTCGCTTGTCAAGCAGGGCGAGCTTGAAAAGGTCGAGCGGATTTTCAGGAAAATTGCCAGGTACGTGGCATGCGATGCCCTGATCATCCAGGATCCGTCCCTGGCTGCAGTCTCACGCAAATCCGGGTTTAAAGGGGAACTGCACCTGTCCACCCTGGGGAATTGTTCGTTCGAGGCAGGGCTCACCTCCGCCGGAAAAGCGGGATTTTCCAAGGTGGTCCTTCCCAGGGAGCTGACGGTGGACGAGATCAAGCAGATGGCGGCAGGGGCTCCGGATGGCACGGACCTTGAGGTTTTCGTGCACGGGGCCCTGTGTTACGCCGTTTCCGGCAGGTGTTACTGGAGTTCATGGTTCGGTGGGAAAAGCGGTCTCAGGGGGCGCTGCGTCCAGCCCTGCAGACGGGTATATACCCAGGGAGAAAAGGAAAAACGGTTTTTTTCATGCCTGGACTTTTCCGTGGATGTGCTTGCCAAACTCCTTCTGGACGTTCCCCGGGTGTCCACCTGGAAAATCGAAGGCCGGAAAAAAGGACCTCACTATGTCTATTATACGGTCCTCGGGTACAGGCTTTTACGGGATTGTATCACCGATCCCGAACAGAAAAAGCAGGCGCTCTCGTATCTTGAATACGCCATGGGGCGGCCTGCGGTTCACTACAACTTTCTTTCCCACCGGCCGTTCAATCCCGTGTCCCATGACGGCGACACCGGGTCCGGCCTGTTTGCCGGACGGATTAAAAACGAATCCGCTCCCTGTTTCATCACCAGGGAAGCCTTGCAGAAAGGGGACCTGATCCGGATCGGGTACGAGGATGAAAGCGGGCACAAGGTCCAGCGGGTCACCCGTTCCGTGCCCAAAAACGGGACATTTTATCTGAACAAAAGTGCAAAGGGAAAGGTGAAAAAGGGAACCTGTGTATTTATTGTGGACCGCAGGGATGAACTCATGTCCGACCGGATCCGAAAGCTTTCCAAAGAACTCGAGCCGTATGACCCGGTGGATATCCAGCCGGTGAAAGAATCGAAGTCATCCGGACAAACGCCCCGCACGCGGAAGATCGGCCAGGGAAGAAAGGCGGTTGTGGACCTGCGTGTAAAACGGAATCCGGGAAAGAAAGTGGTGTTTCATTCGGATATCGGGTTGTGGCTGAATCCGGCAAACGTTGAAAGACTTCCGGCCAAGGTGGTGAAAAACGTATGGTGGTGGCTTCCGCCGGTGTTGTTTCCTCAAGGGGAGGCAGAACTTGTCCGGGCGCTGACAACCGCCCGGAACAAAGGAGCGACCCGGTTCGTGGCCAATATTCCCTGGCAGCGGGCGCTGTTTGATGACGTGAAAAAGATCGGCCTGTGGGCCGGGCCCTTTTGCAATGTCGCCAACACCGGTACGGTTCATTTTCTGAAAAAAACCGGATTTGCCGGCTGCATCGTCAGTCCCGAGCTTGACCGGGAGAGTTTCCTTTCTCTGCCGGAACAATCCCCGCTTCCCCTGGGGGTAATGATTTTCGGAAACTGGCCCCTTGCCGTCTCAAGGATCATGCCGCAAGAGCTGAACGAAGGGTATCCGTTTACAAGTCCCATGAAGGAAGGGGCCTGGCTGAGCCGCCCGGACGGAAACGCATGGATCTTTCCCAGGTGGCCGCTGGATCTGCGGCAGAAAAAGAAGGAATTGAAAGAGGCGGGGTATACCCTGTTCGTATCCATTTCGGAACCGGTTCCCCGGATGGTTCAAATGAAAAAGCGGCCGGGGCTCTGGAACTGGGAGCTGGATCTGTTATAGGCGGGAGCGTGCCCGGTCCGGGTGTATGGTTTGCATGAGGCGATCTTCGGCCTAAAGGGCCCGGATTTCCGGGTGACGGCCGATGGAAG
>CAYFVA010000048.1:0-3393 GCA_964346265.1 uncultured Desulfobacterales bacterium | reverse complement strand
ATGAGGCGATCTTCGGCCTAAAGGGCCCGGATTTCCGGGTGACGGCCGATGGAAGTGATAAACTGTCTGGTATGCTTGTCCATCCTTGATTTGAAGAGTTTCACCACCTGATACATGACGGTATACCCAATCGAAGCATCCGATTCAAAAAGCTCGGAAATGGTATCCCCGGACAGGGTGATAATGGTGCTTTCCTGTTCGCACACAGCGGAAAATGTACTTTTGCTCCTTCCCAGAAAGGCGGAAACGCCAAAGGATTGGCCGGGCATGATTTCATCCAGGATGTAAACAATGCCGGTGGCGGAGACGCACTTCAGGTGGACTTTTCCTGAGCGGATCATATACAGCGTGGACTGGTTTTCGTTCTGCTGAAACAGCACCCGGCCCTGGCCGAAGGTTTCCTGCCGGGAGGCCCGGGCGATTTTTTCAACCGTTTTTTCGGGAAGGTCCCGGAAAAAATCGATCATTTGAAGCTCTTTGGTATCAACCATCACAAGACCTTTTCTGGATTTATAATGTCAGGTTTTTATAATCTTCCACACCGTAGTGAAAGCCGGACTGGCTGTCCATGGTTTTTATGATCCGGTTTGCGGTATGGTTCATTATCTGTTTGTAATGCCCGGCGAGTCTGTACATGACATGGTAGCCGAGCTTTGGGTTTTCTCTGAAAAGCTGAAGCATTTTCCGGCTGCTCAGTGTGATCACCTCGCAGGGTTCCTGGCATATGGCCGCTGAAGTGGTACGGGCCCCTTCCACCAGAGCGGACACCCCGAAGGAGGAACCGGTCTGTACGGTGTCGAGGATGATTTCAATTTCCCCGGTGAGTTCAACTTTGAGGGCCACCTGTCCCATCAGCAGCATGTAAAAGGTGTCGATGTCCTGGTTGGCTTCGAACAGAAGGTCGTCGTGGCTGAAAATGAACAGATTTGCATGGGAGGAAATGATGTGAAGAAGGTCTTCCGGCATGCCGGCAAGCAAGGTGATCTGTTTGAGGTCTTGAATGTTTACCATTGGGTGTGTCCTGTGGCCTTCCGGTTTAGGTTAGTACAAATACAAGGAAAATAAATAATGTCGCAATGGCGGCTGTAATCCCTATGGGCAGAGTCCCCTCGGTGATGTCGTTGTACAGCCTGGTTTTTCTGATTTCCAGCCGTTTTCCCCTCAATCCTGCAATCAGCCATACATTCACGGCAAAAAACAGAACCGTGTGTGCAGCAAAGTCTTTGAACACAGCAGCAGTGAAGGCTGCCGACTTTCGTGTCAAGGCCTCGCATCGGGTGTTGAATGTGTTGAGTCCCTTGTCAACGAGTACATACGCCCCCTTTCCGAGTTTTCTGTAAAACCAGTCCACATCAAGGGTAAGGGATTCGGTTTCACGAGGATAGTATCCGGACAGCATCAGGAGGATAAAAGCCAGTGCGCCGAACATGACCACCTGGAGCTGTCCCACCACATGGGCCCCTGTATACGGCTGGTACTCCACCGGGAATGGAAGAATTTTGTACAGAGGGTCCGGATACATACCGATGAAGATACAGAGAAATGCGCAAAGTCCCATTGCAAGAAGCATGTTCCAGGGCGGCTCTTTGGTCCGGATTCCTGAGTCGTGTCCGAAAAAGGTAAAATAGGGCACTTTTATGCCTGTATGGAGTAATACGCCTGCGGTGGCAAACTGCAGTAACAGCCAGACAAGGGCCAAACCTTCGTGGGCGGCGGCGCTTACCACCATGGATTTGCTCACGAACCCGCTGAAGAGGGGAAAACCGGAAATTGAAACAGCACCGACAATACAGAAAAGGCAGGTAATCGGCATGGTTTTGTACAAACCGCCGGTTTCGGTGCATTTGATTTTTCCGGTCATGTACAGGACTGACCCGGCCGCCATGAAAAGAAGCGCTTTGTATAAAATACTGGCGAAAGCATGGGAAACTGCGCCGTTGATGGCAAGGGCCGTTCCTATGCCGATTCCGCAGAGCATGAAACCGACCTGATTGATAAGACAGTACGCAACCACCCTGCGGATATCGTTTTCAAGAACCGCGTAAAATAGAGGTATAAATACCATAAAAGCACCGATCCAGATCAAAAGGTCCGCACCTGGAAACGTTCTGGCCATCATGTACACAGCACTTTTTGTGGTGAATGCGCTCAGAAATACCGTGCTTGTCGGTGTCCCCATCGGGTAGGCATCAGGCACCCATGCGTGCAGGGGAAATGCGGCGGCGTTCAGGGCGACTCCGATAAATATCAGGTAGGATTCCATACCGTCCAGACCGATGGTATCAAACTCGATTGTGCCTCTGTTGTGTATGTACAGGACAATTCCGGCCAGCAGAACAAGACCTCCGATAAGGTGGAGGAGTATGTATCTGAATCCGGCAGCCTTTGCCTCCCTGCTTCCGGCGGCCAGAACGAGAAAGGTCGAGCTCACTGCCATCAGTTCCCAGAAAATGTACAAACTGAATAAGTCCCCCGCATATATCACGCCGAGTGTGCTTCCGGCATATATGAACGCAGCCGTGTGCTGAAGGTTGTCTTTAACCTTTAGTGCGAAAAGGGTACCCAGGAACGCCATGATGGTGAACATATATCCAAACACCATACTGAGTCTGTCGATTCTGCCCAAAATCAGATGATAGCCCCAGAATTCAAACGTCCACAGGTCCGCCCGGGGCAGATTTGTGATAACAAGGAATGCTGCCGCAGGAAGGGCGAGCATATACCAGGATTTTGTCTTTCCTCTCAAAAACGGGATGAAAACAGCGCCCAGAATCAGTATGAGGCCGGGATGGACCAGGAAACTATCCGTCATAGTAGTCCTCTTTGCGCAATAGTATGAACCGCAGGAGTTTGGCAACAAAGACCAGCAGGAGACATGAAACAAAACCGTAGACAGCAAAGAATCCGAAATAATGCTGCCAGGGAAAAGCGGGGTGTTTGTGTATGAAAAATTCAGACAGCAAAAGCACGGCCAGAACCGCATAGAAGGCCATTAAAAGGCGTTTGATATTCTTCGGATTGTCAAAAATTTTACGTTCTTTTTTCATTTGCCAACCCCTTTTGTTCTTTGCTCTTTGACCATTTCATTCATCCCTTTTTAAAGTCCCAGGGCCGTTTTTATTAAACTGATAAAAAGATCCGGTACAAAAAACAGTACGATTGAAACCGCTGCTGTGATCGTTAACGGGATCACACAGCATAATGGAGCCTCCTGGATTTCCTCCCCACGGGTGCCGGCTGCCTCTGATGTGTTTGTACTTTTGGGAAAAAAGCCCTTGAAAACGATCGGCAGAAAGTAGAAGGCATTGAGAAACGAACTCACCAGCAGAACCACCATAAAGATCCAGTGGCCGGGTTCAAGTGTGCCGAGAATGAGAAACCATTTGCTGTAAA
>CAYFVA010000047.1:0-12653 GCA_964346265.1 uncultured Desulfobacterales bacterium | reverse complement strand
TTATATGGAAAAACCCGTAATTGGAAAGGGAGAAAACAAAAAATGTGCAGGTTGTTTGCCTTGACCAGCGAGGAACCCGTCTCCCCCATGACCGCCATCAAAGCCCTGGACGTGATGAAAGAGGGGCATGACGGGTCCGGGGTGGGGTTCATGCTCAGGGATCTCGGGGGGCCGTTCAGGGAAATGAAGGATGCTCCTATCCTTTCCGGCATCTTCAGCGAAGAGGGAATCCGGCGCCTTGATCTTTTCATGATGGACAACGGATTCATGACCAAATACAAGATGACCATCAAGGTGCCCAAGAAGTACGAGGAAACCGATATCCCGAGACGTGATGTCTACCTGATACGGGCCTATGAAATCCCGGAGGAATGGGACGGCCTGTCTGACGAGGAAATCGGGCTGCGCCTCACTGAAATCCGGCTGAAGATCCGGGAGATGGGCGAAGAAAAGAACGACATGATCGTCTTTTCGTTCTGGCCGGATACCATCATGATCAAGGAACTCGGTGATCCCATGGAAGTGGCCCGCTACCTGGGGCTTGACCGGGATGAGCTGAAAGCCGGGGTTATCCTGGCCCAGGGCCGGCAGAACACCAACTACGCCATCAACCTGTACGCGTGCCATCCCTTTTTCGTGGAAGGGTTCTCCACCATGACCAACGGGGAGAACACCGCATTCATTCCGATCAAAAATTTTCTGTCATCAAGGGATTTTCCCGGATATACCGGATACCAGTCCGACTCGGAAGTTTTTACCCATATCCTGCACTATACGGTAAAAGGACTCGGATTGGGAATCGATGCGTATAAACACGTGATTACACCGTTGAAAGACGGGGAAATCGCCTCCCACCACGATGCCGTATTTCTCCGGCACTTGAAAAAAACCTGCCGGCAGCTGATCATAGACGGCCCCAACTGTGTCATCGGCGCACTTCCGGACCGGACGGTGTTCATGGCCCAGGACAAGAAAAAACTGCGGCCCGGGGTCGTTGGGGGAAAGCCCGGGATGTTCGTATTTTCATCCGAAGTATGCGGGCTTGACGCAGTGATACCGGACAGGAACAAATCCGAAGACATTCAACCCATGCATCTTGAAACGGCCATTGTGAGCCCGGATCGCCAGGAGGTCAGGATATGCAGTCAGACAGACCCGTTACACCTTCAAGTTTAAGCAGCGTGGACCTGCCCTGGCAGGTCGACTGGAGCAGGGACCGCTGCACGCTCTGCGGAAAATGTACCGCTGTGTGTCCGGTCGGGGCCATCGAACTGAAAGTGTTCAGGAAAAGACATTTGCAAACCTCCCTTTATCCGGGCGGGGACAATTCAAACCAATACGAGGTGTTTCACGGCATCAGCCAGAAAACCAGGGTGGAAAACGCCTGTGTCGGATGCGGCATGTGCGCCATGGTCTGCCCCAATAACGCCATCAACAGCCGCCTGACCCTTCAGTCCAGCCGGCTTTCCTTTCATATCGACCAGGAAGGCGAACCCGGTAAGCGGGGCGGCAGGCGGAACGTGAAAGAGAACCTTCTGGACCGGATCAAGTTCACCCGGATTTCCATGCTCACCGACCCGGCTCTGGATGCCGGACGGCACGAGTTCGAGGTCAACACGCTCCTCGGGCGCGTGCTCCCGCCAAAGGAAAACATGAAACAGGTCCGGGAAAACGGATGGATTCCGCCGGTCCGGGAGATCTACCCGCTGATCATCGGCGGCATGTCTTTCGGGGCGCTGTCTCCCAACATGTGGGAGGGGCTTCAGATGGGGGTCGCTTACCTCAACGAGGAGCTGGGCATGCCCGTGAGAATCTCCACCGGAGAAGGGGGGTGTCCCCCGAGACTCCTGAAGAGCCGGTTCATCAAGTACGTGATTCTGCAGATCGCAAGCGGGTATTTCGGCTGGGACGAGATTCTCCACGCCATCCCGGAGATGAAGGAAGATCCCTGCGCCATCGAGATCAAGTACGGCCAGGGGGCCAAGCCGGGCGACGGCGGTCTTCTGATGTGGCACAAGGTGAACAGATTGATCTCGGCCATCCGGGGTGTGCCCATGGGCGTGAGTCTCCCCAGTCCGCCCACCCATCAGACCCAGTACTCCATCGAGGAGTCCGTGGCCAAAATGATCCTGTCCATGTCCATGGCCTGGGGATTCCGGGTGCCGGTGTATCCCAAAATTTCGGCCTCCTCCACCTCCCTTGCGGTCATGAACAACCTCACCCGGAACGCGTATGCCTCCGGGCTCGCCATAGACGGCGAGGACGGAGGCACCGGGGCGGCCTACAATGTATCCATGAACCACATGGGCCATCCCATCGCCTCGTGTGTCCGGGACAACTATCTGAATCTCGTGAAGCTGGGCAAGCAGAATGAAATTCCGATTTTTGCAGGCGGCGGCATCGGCAAGAACGGGAACCTGGCAGCCAATGCCGCAGCCCTGATCATGCTCGGGGCAAGCGGTGTCCAGATCGGAAAATACGTGATGCAGGCGGCTGCCGGATGTCTCGGCACGGAAGAAAACCGGTGCAACATCTGCAATATCGGGGTCTGCCCCAAGGGGATCACTTCCCAGGACCCGCGGCTCTACAGGCGGCTGGACGTGGAAAAGGTGGCCGAACGGGTGGTGGAAATGTTTGTTTCCTTTGACATCGAGCTCAAGAAGATCATCGCGCCCCTGGGCCGGTCCACCTCTCTTCCCATCGGCATGTCCGACGCCCTGGGCGTTGAAGACAAGGATGCGGCGGAAAGATTGAATATCAGGTATGTGGTCTAGGAGGCAGTGACGAAAATGACGAGCAATCAGTTTTATAAAATATCAGGCATAAAAGACGACAAACGCCTCCCCTCCCGGGTGGTCGAGGAGATGGTCCTCAAGGAGGTCAACCGCGGCCGCAGGAAGCTGGAAATCGAGGCCTTCGGCCAGCACGGCATCGGCGGCCGGATCTGGAAGACCGGCAGAGAACCGGTCCATATCCGCATTACCGGCCATTCGGGTCAGCGGACCGGGTCCCTCGGGTTTCCCAACACCCGGATCGAGGTTTTGGGACCGGCATCCGATGATGTGGGCTGGCTGAACGCCGGGGCCGAGATCATCGTCCACGGCCATGCCTCCAACGGTACCATGAACGGGGCCGCCCAGGGAAAGGTCTACATCGCCGGAAGTATCGGGGCCCGCGGCATGACCATGACCAAACACAACCCGAGGTTTGACCCCCCGGAGCTGTGGGTGCTGGGGGCGGCGGGCGACTATTTCGGTGAATTCATGGCCGGCGGCACCACCGTGATCTGCGGCCACGGGATGCACAAACGCCCGGATGTGATCGGGTACCGGCCGTTTGTGGGCATGGTCGGCGGAAGGGCTTTTGTCAGGGGAAGCGTTGACGACATCAGTGACAAGGATGCCAAGATCGTTCCCATACCGGATGACGAATGGGACTGGCTTTCAGCAAACCTTTGGGAGTTTTTGTCGAAAATCGGCAAAGACGAGCTTTTCAAACTCCTTTCCAGGCGGTCCGAATGGAACCTGGTCCGTGCCAAGAGCCAGCAGGAAAAATTGAAGATGGACCGGCATTCGTCCATGACTCAATTCCGGAAGGAAAGCTGGGACCGGGAGCTTGGCGAAGGCGGCCTTATCGGAGATATCCAGAGAATCGACAACGAGCCGGTGCCGCTTGTGGCATCAGGAGAGTTGAGGCGGTTCGTGCCGGTGTGGGAAAACCGGAAATACAAGGCGCCCTGCCAGACGGCCTGCCCCACGGGTATACCGGTGCAGGAGCGCTGGCACATGATCCGGTCCGGCTTGACGGACGAGGCGCTGAAAACCGGGCTCAACTATTCCCCGTTTCCGGCCACGGTATGCGGATATCTCTGTCCCAATCCCTGCATGGGCTCCTGCACCAGGGGTATGGCAGGGATGCCCGCCATTGATGTCAAAAAGCTCGGGTGCGCCTGCAAGGAGCTTTCGGTTCCTGATGTTCCGGAAAAGAGCGGCGGCAGGGTGGCGGTCATCGGAGCAGGGCCTGCAGGGATTTCCGTGGCCTGGCACCTGTCGCTCAAAGGACATGAGGCCGTTCTTTTTGATCAATCCGACGACATCGGGGGCAAGATCAAAAGCGTGATTCCCGAATCCCGGTATGACAGCAAGACGTTTGAAACCGAGCTTGCCCGGGTAAAGCAGCTGGTGTCCGAAATCCGTCTCAACACAACAGTGGATGAAAAGGAGTTCCGGCGCATCCGGAAAAAGTATGATTATACCGTGGTGGCCACCGGAAGTTCCCTTCCCCGGCTGCCGGGGATCGAAGGTATTGAGCGGGCCGAGCCTGCCATGGATTTTCTCTGGGCGGCCCGGAAGAATGCGGCCGAGCCCGGGGAGAAGATGGTGATCATCGGGGCCGGAAACGTGGGATGCGACGTGGCAACCGAGGCCCACCGCCTGGGAGCGAAGCAGATCACCCTGATCGATGTCCAGAAACCCGCCTCCTTCGGCGAGGAAAGAGACGCGGCCGAACGGGTGGGCGCACAATTCCGGTGGCCCTGTTTCACCAGCAGAATCACCGAAGAGGGGGTCGAACTCAAGGACGGGGAAATCATCGAGGCCGATCGGGTGATCGTCTCCATCGGAGAGTATCCTGACACCGGGTGGGTGAAGAACCAGGTGGAGACCAAACATGATTTTATATCCGTGGATCCTGTCTTCCGTACATCGGATTCACGTGTTTTCGCCATCGGTGACTGCGTGACGCCCGGCCTTCTCACCGAAGCCATCGGCATGGGAAAACGGACCGCAGAAACCCTGGACCGCCTGATCAACGGAGAAGATCCGGAAACACTGGTGGATGAAAGAGAACAAATCGATATCGACCGGGTGTCTCTCGAGTACTTCAGCCCTCTCAAAAACACCTTTGAGAGCCTCGAGGAATGCGCAGGCGAATGCGCCTCTTGCGGAAGGTGCAGAGACTGTGGTATTTGTACGGCTGTTTGTCCGGAGGGTGCGATTTCCCGGGCAAAAGCTTCAAACAAAGAGTTTGAGTATATTGTGGACGGCGACCGATGTATCGGCTGCGGATTCTGCGCAGGGGCCTGTCCCTGCGGGGTATGGAGCCTTGTGCCGAATACGCCGCTTTAAAAAAAAGAAAAAAGGATAGTGCATAAAATGAAGGCGTTGCTTGCCCTTGAGGACGGCAGGACTTTTTCCTGCAGAAGTTTTACCGGTGACGGAGAGGCAGAGGGAGAAGTGGTGTTCAACACCAGCATGACCGGGTACCAGGAAATCCTCACCGACCCTTCCTACGTGGGCCAGATGGTCACGTTGACGTATCCGTTGATCGGCAACTACGGGGTGTGCCCCGAAGATATTGAATCCGCACGAATCCAGGCGGCCGCCCTGATCGTGAAGGAATACCAGGGGTATCCCAGCAACTGGCGATCCACGGGAGATCTTGCCTCGTATCTGAAAAAAGAAGGGATTTTGGGGATCGAAGATCTCGACACAAGGGCCCTGGTCCGGCACATCCGGAAAACAGGCGCCATGCGGGGCGTGATTTCCACAAGGGAACTCGATCCTGCGGCCCTGGTTCAACGGGCCGGCCGTGTGGAGCCCATGGAAGGGTGTGATCTCGTGTCCCGTGTGACCACGAAAACCCCCTACTTCTGGTACGAGGGACGCCCGGATTACCTGCTGGAGGAGATTCCCCTGGACGCCTCCATATGGCGGGACCGGGAAAAACATGCGGTGGTGGCATTCGATTTCGGTATCAAATACAATATCATCCGGTGCCTGGAAGCGGCCGGATGCGAAGTGCTCGTGGTGCCGGCGGCAACGGATGCCGAAACGGTCAGACGCCTGGAGCCGGACGGGATCTTCCTGTCCAACGGGCCGGGCGACCCGGAGCCCGTGACCTATGCCGTCGATACCATCCGGGAGCTTGCCGGATTCGCTCCCATGTTCGGGATCTGTCTGGGAATGCAGCTTCTGGCCCTGGCACTCAACGCAACAACCTGTAAGATCAAGTTCGGTCACAGGGGCGGGAACCAGCCGGTCAAGAACCTCGAGACAGGAAGGGTGGAAATCACGGCCCAGAACCACGGGTTTGCCGTGGAATTTGATTCCTTTGACCAAAGCAATTTTGAAATGACCCATGTCAACCTGAATGAAAAATCGGTGGAAGGGGTCAAAAAAGAGTCCATCCGCGCGTTTGCCGTCCAGTACCACCCGGAAGCATCACCCGGCCCGCACGACGCTGCGTATCTTTTTAACCAGTTTGCACGGATGATGAAAAATGCCGAAAAGAAATGATATGAATAAAATTCTGATTATCGGGGCAGGTCCGATCATTATCAGCCAGGCCTGCGAGTTCGACTATTCCGGAACACAGGCATGCAAGGCCCTCAAAGAGGAAGGGTTCGAGGTGGTTCTGATCAACTCCAACCCGGCCACCATCATGACGGACCCGGAAACCGCGGACAAGGTGTACATCGAACCGGTCACCCCGGAGACCCTGGAGCGGGTGGTGGCAAAAGAGAGGCCCGATGCCGTACTGCCGACCCTGGGCGGCCAGACCGGTCTGAATACAGCCATAGAAGCCGCCAAGATGGGTGTTCTGGAAAAGTACGGGGTGGAGATGATCGGCGCCTCCATCGAGGCCATCAACAAGGCAGAGGACCGGGAGCTGTTCAACAGCGCCATGAACCGGATCGGTCTCAAAATAGCGAAAAGCGGGTTCGCCCATAACCTCGAGGAAGCGGAAGAAGTGGCCGGGAGGATCGGGTTTCCCATCATCATCCGTCCCGCCTTCACCCTCGGCGGCACAGGCGGCGGGGTTGCCTACAATCTCGAAGAGCTTTTGAGCATGGCCAAGGCCGGGATCGATGCCAGCCTGATCTCCCAGGTCATGCTGGAACAGTCCATGCTCGGCTGGAAGGAATACGAACTCGAGGTCATGCGCGACCATGCGGATAACGTGGTGATCATCTGTTCCATTGAAAACGTGGATGCCATGGGGGTTCATACCGGGGACAGTATCACGGTGGCCCCGGCCCAGACGCTCTCGGACAAGGAATACCAGAAGCTCAGGGACGCGTCCATCGACATCATGCGGGAAATCGGCGTGGACACGGGCGGCTCCAACGTTCAGTTCGCAGTGAACCCTGCCGACGGCGAACTCATCGTGGTGGAGATGAATCCCCGGGTATCCAGGAGTTCGGCTCTTGCCTCCAAAGCCACGGGTTTTCCCATCGCCAAGATCGCGGCCAAGCTTGCAGTGGGACTGACCCTGGACGAAATTCCCAACGATATCACCGGGGAGACCCTGGCCTGTTTCGAACCTTCAATAGACTATTGCGTGGTCAAGGTCCCCAGATGGACATTTGAAAAGTTTCCCGAGACACAGGATGTCCTGACCACGGCCATGAAGTCGGTGGGAGAGACCATGGCCATCGGGCGGACGTTCAAGGAGGCCTTCCAGAAAGGGCTTCGATCTCTTGAAATCGGAAGATTCGGGTTCGGAGCCGACGGAAAGGATTTCAAACCCGGAGAGCTCTCTGAAACCGATATGGAATACCATCTGTCCACCCCCAATTCCATGCGGATCTTCTACCTGAAATACGCTCTTGAAAACGGAATGACCATTGACCGGATTTATGAACTCACCGGTATCGACCCCTGGTATCTTTACCAGATGAAGCAGCTGGTGGAGCTTGAAAAACGGATCGCGTTCGCAGGAGCGGCCATTCCCCAGGATGTACTGGAGACGGCCAAAAAATGGGGGTATTCCGATATGCAGCTCGCCTGTCTCACAGGGCTGCCGGAAGCCGGGGTCCGGGAGAGGAGAAAGGTGCTCGGCATCGAGCCGGTGTACAAGCTGGTGGACACCTGTGCCGCAGAATTCCGGGCTTCCACCCCGTACTACTACTCCACCTATGAAAAAGAGTGCGAGGCAAGGGTGTCGAACCGGAAAAAAGTGATCATCCTGGGCGGCGGGCCAAACCGGATCGGCCAGGGCATCGAGTTCGACTACTGTTGTGTGCATGCCTCGTTCGCTCTCAGGGAAGAAGGGGTGGAAA
This sequence comes from uncultured Desulfobacterales bacterium, assembly GCA_964346265.1. Classification (GTDB taxonomy): domain Bacteria; phylum Desulfobacterota; class Desulfobacteria; order Desulfobacterales; family Desulfobacteraceae; genus JAIPEK01. The sequence goes on along the minus strand of CAYFVA010000047.1, from coordinate 4,591 downwards.
GCATCATGGTCAACTCCAACCCGGAAACCGTGTCCACGGACTATGACACTTCGGACAAGCTGTACTTCGAGCCGGTCACCCGCGAGGATGTCCTGCACATCATAGAAAAGGAAAAACCCGACGGCATCATCGTCCAGTTCGGCGGCCAGACCCCGCTGAACCTGGCAACCGCGCTCAAAGAGGCAGGCGCACCCATCATCGGCACTACGCCGGAGAGTATCGACCGGGCGGAAAACCGGGACCTTTTCCAGGAAATGATGAACAGGCTCGGGCTGCTGCAGCCGGACAACGGGATCGCCACAAGTTATCAGGAAGCGAAAAAGGTGGCCGCCGGTATCGGGTATCCGGTGATGGTAAGACCTTCGTTTGTCCTCGGCGGCAGGGCCATGAAGATCGTGTATGACGAAAAGGACCTCGAGGAGTTTTTTAATCTGGCGGTTTCCGCCTCACCGGAACACCCGGTGCTCATCGACAAGTTTTTGGAAGAAGCGTTCGAGCTGGATGTGGACGTGGTATCCGACGGCAGCCGGACCGTCATCGGCGGGATGATGGAGCATATCGAGGAGGCGGGTATCCATTCCGGGGATTCGGCCTGTGTGCTGCCGCCTTACAGCATCTCCCGGCCTCACATCGATGAAATGGCTCAAGCTGCAAAAGCCATTGCAAAGGAACTCGACGTCAAGGGACTGATGAACATCCAGTTCGGGATCATGGACAACAAACTGTACGTGATCGAGGTCAATCCCAGGGCCTCGAGAACGGTGCCTTTCGTGAGCAAAGCAACGGGTGTGCCGCTTGCCCGGATCGCCACCAAGGTGATGCTGGGCAAAACTTTGGATGAACTGGGGATTACCGAAGAACCGGTTCCTCTCCATTACTCGGTCAAAGAGGCGGTCATGCCGTTCGACCGGTTTTCTAACGTAGACCCGGTCCTCGGCCCTGAAATGAAATCCACGGGCGAGGTCATGGGAATCGATCCGGACCTTGGGACCGCGTTCGCCAAGGCCCAGTTCGGTGCCAAACAGCACCTTCCCACAAGCGGCAACGTGTTTATCAGTGTCCAGGACAAGGACAAGCGCGCCGCCCTGGATGTGGCAAAAATTTTCTACGATATGAAATTCGACATCACCGCCACAAGGGGAACGTCCGACTTCTTCAAAGAGCACGGCATCCCTTCCCAACGGATTGAAAAGGTGTCAACGGGCCGGCCCAACGTCATTGACATGGTAAAGAACAACGAGATTCAGCTGATTCTCAATACCGGTGCCAGCAGCCAGACCCGGCGGGACGGGTACATGATCCGCAGGGCTGCGGTCAAGTTCAATATCCCGTACGCCACCACCACCGACGGCACCCGGGCCATCTGCAACGCCATAAAGGCGCTCAAAAAGAAGGAATTCAGCGTAATGGACATCAAATCGTATCATGAAACAAGTATCAGGGAACGCAGACAATGATGGAAAGTGAACGGCCCAGGGACGAGTGCGGTGTGTTCGGATTGTATAAGCACCCGGAAGCCGCCCAGATAACCTGTTTCGGGCTTTATGCCCTTCAGCACAGGGGACAGGAGAGTGCGGGAATTTCAGTGGCCGGAGAGGATGACACGATTTATTCCCACAAGGGAATGGGGCTTGTGCCTGAAGTCTTTGACATGGAAGATCTGGAGAAAATCGAAGGCGGCAGCGCCATCGGCCATGTACGGTACTCCACCACCGGCGGGTCCGTTTTGGCCAATGCCCAGCCGTTCGTGGTTTTCCACCGGGGCCGGTACTATGCCGTGGCCCACAACGGCAATCTGGTGAACGCCCATCTGCTTCGAAAGGAACTCGAGGAGGACGGTTCCATATTCCAGACCACCATGGACAGCGAGGTGTTCCTCCACCTGTTTGTGAAAAGTCTGAGAAAAGGAGACGTGGAAGGGGCCCTCCAAAAGGTTGTTTCCAAGATCGAGGGAGCGTATTCCTTTGTGGTGCTTACCTGCAAGGGCGAAGTCATCGGTATCAAAGATCCTCACGGGTTCCGGCCGCTTGCTCTGGGCAAGCTCAACGGCCATTACGTTCTGGCGTCTGAAACCTGCGCGTTTGATCTCGTCCAGGCCGAATTCGTCCGGGAGCTCGACCCCGGCGAAATCGTGATCATCAACGAGGACGGGGTCAAGAGCATCAAGATGGAGGAGAAACCGCAGAAACGCTCTCTTTGCATCTTCGAGTACATCTACTTTGCCAGACCCGACTCCACCATCTATGGCCGGAACGTCTACCAGATGAGAAAAGCCCATGGAAAGAGGCTTGCAGAGGAATCCCACGTGGATGCGGACCTTGTGATGCCGTTCCCGGACTCGGGGAACTATGCCGCACTCGGGTATGCGGAACAGGCAAATATCCCCTTTGAAATGGCCATGATCCGGAACCATTACGTGGGACGGAGCTTTATTCAGCCCACCCAGACCATGCGGGACTTTTCCGTCCGGATCAAGCTCAATCCGGTCAAGGAGCTGATCCGGGGAAAGGACATCATCATTATCGAGGATTCCATCATCCGGGGAACCACTGCCAAAACCCGTGTGGAGGCATTGCGGGAAATCGGGGCGAAGAAAGTTCACATGCGCATCAGCTGCCCGCCCCACAAGTTCCCCTGCTACTACGGCATCGACTTTTCCTCCAAAGGGGAGCTGATCGCCGCCTCCAAAACCCTCGGGGAACTTCAAGAGTACCTGGGGCTGGATTCTCTTCACTATCTTTCCGTGGAGGGGATGCTCGAGGCATCCGGGGTCGAGAACCCGGAAAATAACTTCTGCAAAGCCTGTTTCGACGGTTCCTACCCGGTGCCGTTCGACCCGAATTTCACCAAACAGTGCATGGGGTAACACGAATCGATATGGTAAAGCGAACGGTTTCATTTTCCAGGCACGCATCCAACCTGTTTTTTCACATTCTGACCGACTGCAATCTGAGATGCGGGCACTGTTATATCAACAAAGAGCAGCACGGCGGTCAAACCCTTGATATCGACACCATCAAAAAGTGGCTGGCCCTGTTCTCCGATGGGAAATCCGAGACCAACGTGGTATTTTTAGGGGGAGAGCCCACTCTTCACCCGGACCTTGCCGAAGCGGTCAAGGAGGCCAAATCCCTGGGTTTTCAGTCGGTGACCATTGATACCAACGGGTATCTGTTCCATGATATCCTGGACCGGATCACCCCTCAGGAGGCGGATTTTATTTCCTTTTCCCTGGACGGCGCCACCCGGAACACCAATGATGCGATCCGGGGAAACGGATGTTTTGACCGGTGCGTGACCGGAATCAAGAATGCCCTTTCCAGGGGGTTTTCCACTTCCGTGATCTATACCGTGTCCGATCACAATCTCCATGAGCTTGCCATGATGCCGGATCTTTTGAAGAATCTGGGGGTTCATCGGTTTTTCATCCAGGTGATCGGATTGCGGGGAAAATCCTCCGGGAAATCGGACAGCCCCCAGGTAACCAGGGAGCAGTGGCTGGAAACCGTGCCGGAGGTGGCTCAAAACGTGGTCCAGCACGGCATTACCGTAACCTGGCCCAAGGTCTTCCTTGATGCGGACGACACGTTCGAATGTGCGGCCCTGGTATCGAAAAACTATTTCGTTTTCCCCAACGGCCGTGTGTACCAGTGCCCCCTGTGCGAAGACTACCCGTTGCATAGCTTCGAGATCAAGGACGACCAGCTCGTGAAAACGCCGAAAATCAATGAACAGGACATGTATCAGCTCTCCATTCCCGAGGGCTGTGTCATGAACAAGCTCATCCAGCCGGGCAATATTTCCTACCACCCGGACGGCACCCCGGAACACCGCATCGCCTGCTGCATGCTCAAGCAAGAGATCCAACCATAGCTTTCCAATCGACTTTTTCGGACTCCATTCCGAAAAAGTCTTGACTGTTTCGGAATGGATGTCATGGGTGAAGGGAAATTATGATAAGGAAGGGGTGCCGCCGTCCATACTGGTTACAGGCAGTGCCGGGTTGGATACCTGTAAGAAAACGGGGGATTCTCTGGCAGAGCCGTTTTTCCAGTTCAGACTGCATCCCCTTAACCGGCGGCCTGATCCCTGTTTTTTTTGTAATGCCTGACCAGCGCCAGAATATTTCCGGCCTGGAAACGGCCCAGGGGCCCGGAACTGTAGCATGCGACATCGACTTTCCCGTCCGGCCGGAGCAGGAACCCGGATGGCTGCAGAAATTGTTTTTCCGCTTCAAAAAAGCCGCCGATTGTCTTGGAGACCTTTTCAATATCAAGGTTCACCCCCACCGGAAACTGGAGTCCCAGCTCGGAGACCATTTCCCTTGTCTTATCTTCCGGGTCGACGGAGCCTGCCGCAATCTTCATGTTTTCTTTTTCAAACTCGGCCAGAGTGTTCTGGAAATCAGCCAACTGCTGACGGCAAAAGGGTCACCAGTATCCCCGAAAGATCAGCAGTACACCGTATCCGTTTTTCATGTATTCCGGTATTTGCACAAGATCCCCGTCCAAAGCCTGAAATCTCAGGCCGGGGAAGGATCCTCCCGTATCGAGCCAGCGGTTTTCTTTTAAAAACATACCCTACTCCTTTT
>CAYFVA010000046.1:0-12871 GCA_964346265.1 uncultured Desulfobacterales bacterium | reverse complement strand
GTCCGGCCGGACGGTCCCTGTAACAGAAAGACCATATTTAAACTCGGCATCCTCCACGCTGTGGCCGCCGACCAGGGTGGCTCCGGATTCGTTAATCTTGTCAAGCCCGCCCTGAAGGGTCTTTTCCAAAATCTCTTCCCCGAAGGTCTCACCCGGAAAGCAGACAATATTCATCACCGTAACCGGTTTTGCACCCATGGCGTAAATATCACTCAGTGAGTTGGCTGCCGCGATAAGCCCGAATTCATACGGGTCATCCGTGACCGGGGTCAAAAAATCGAGTGTCTGCACCAGGGCGATATCCGGGCTGATTCGGTACACCCCCGCATCATCGGACGTATCAAGCCCCACCAGCAGATTTTCATTTCCCTTTACCTCAAGCTTTGAGACGATGCGATCCAGGACCCCCGGATCAAGTTTTGCCGCTCAACCGGAAGCGCTCACCGTCTGTGTCAGAAATACATCCTTGCTCATTTGTTTTCCTTGTCGCATCTCAATTCAAAATCCCGATGGCCGAAGCAAACCGGCCGGTCACCCGTTCCCGTCTGTAGGAGTAAAAAAGGTCCGGCCGGCACTTGGTACATATATCCATCAATTCAATATTGGCCGCCCTCACCCCTTTTTGAACCATCTGGTCCGCACTCATCTTCCTGAAATCGAACAACACCCCGTCCTTTTTTGTTCTGTACGTGTGAAGATGCAGGGGAATCTCCTTTTCATAATTGATGAATTCCGCGCAGCAGGGGCCCAGTGACGGCCCGACTCCAGCAATGATATCCTTCGGCCGGGTTCCGAACCGAACCGCCATGTGCTCGATGCATTTGCCGACAATATTCTCGATACTGCCCCGCCATCCGGCATGGACATTGGCTGCCGCCTTTTTTACCGGATCATACAGCATCACGGACTGACAGTCCGCCACCTGTATGACCAAAAGCCTCTGTGGCTGCCCGGTCATCATAGCGTCCGCCTCCGGCGGTCTGTTTCCGCCTCTGTCAAAGGCTGCATCCACTTCAACCGTCCGGTCTCCGTGGACCTGATTGATATACACGGGTACGCTGTCTGGGTCAAGGGTCTGCCGAATCCTTGACCGGTTTTCAATCACGTGATCCGGATCATCACCCGTTGAAAAAGAAACATTCAGGGAATCAAACGGGACACGGCTCACCCCGCCCCTGCGGGTGAAAACGCCATGTACGATTTCCGGATGCCGCTTAAACACCTCGAATTCAAACAAGCGGACACCGTTGGCTGCTTGCTTATCCGGCATGATTCGTTCTTTTGATCCGATCGATGATGTCGGATGTGGAGACCCGGTATTCAAAAGAACCCCGCCGGACGCGACCGCCGTTCTCCTTGACGAATTGCGCTCCGACAATGCGGTCTTCTTCCCAGTCAGCCCCTTTGACAAGAACAGCCGGCCGGATCTGTCGGATCAGATTTCCCGGATCCGGTTCATCAAACAACACGATATGATCCACAAAATACAGGGCCGAAAGCACGAGAGCCCTTTCGTTCTCCGGTATCACCGGCCGTTGCGGCCCCTTGATCCGTTTCACAGAGGCATCCGAGTTAAGCCCGACAATCAGAACATCTCCGAGGGCGGCCGCTTTCTCCAGATACATCACATGTCCGGCATGCAGAATGTCAAAACAGCCGTTTGTGAACACCACTTTTTTTTCATCCCGTCTGTACCGGTCTGCAACCCCCTCGATCTCATCCGGCGCCGCCACTTTGTCTTCCGGCATTCACACCACCTTTGAATCCATTACCTTGCGAATAGCGTTCAAAAGGTCTCCGATCTGATACGGTTTGGCAACAAAATCTTCCGCACCGGTTTCCGAAAGAACGCTTGCCTGCACATCCGGAGAGTATCCGCTCGCCACGATGATCTGCGCTGCGGGGTCAAGCTCCTTGATCTGTCTTACACATTGATGGCCGCCCATTCCCGGCATGCTCAGATCCATGATCACCAGATCAATCGTTTCCCCGCTCTGTTGATATATTTCAAGGGCCTGTTCCCCGCTGGAGGCGGTTATCACCTCATACCCGAAACGCTTGAGCGCCGACCGGCAGAAATCGAGTATGGCCTCTTCGTCATCCACCACAAGAATTGTTTCCGTACCCCCCTTGGGGGTATTATTGGTAATTTCCCGATCCATCCGGCCGGAACCTTTTTTCAATACGGGAAAATAGATGATGAATTCCGTTCCTTGACCGGTTTCACTTTCGCACGTGATATACCCGCCATGGTTTTTCACGATTCCGTATACCGAGGCAAGTCCCAGGCCGGTCCCCCGCCCGATTTCCTTGGTGGTGAAAAACGGTTCGAAAATGCGCTCTTTCGTTTCCGGATCGATCCCTGATCCGGTATCGGAAACCGTCAGCATCACGTAATTCCCCGGAGCCGAACCCATGTGCGTACGGGCGAACTGCCTGTCCAGGGAGACATTCTGCGTTCTGATGATAATTCTGCCCCCGTCGGGCATGGCATCGGCCGCGTTGCTGCCGAGATTCAGTATCACCTGCTCGATCTGAACCGGGTCTGCATGAATAATGCCAGGAGACTCTTCAAGATCCATCTCGATCTCGATCATTTTCGGGATCGTTCTCTTGAGGATGCTCAACGCCTGCTCCACTTCATGGTTGATATTCAGGGATGATCTCTCGGTATCGATCTTCCGGCTGAAAAAAAGAAGTTTCTTCACAAGCTCAGCCGCTCTTTCAGCCGACTTTTTGATGGCGTTAAGGCTCTTGTAATCCGGGTCTTCGGTACCCTTGTCCATAAACATGATGGTGGTGTATCCGCTGATGGCCTGGAGAATATTGTTGAAATCATGGGCCACTCCCCCGGCAAGCGTACCAATGGCCTCCATTTTCTGGGCCTGCCGGAGCTGGAATTCAAGATTTTTCTTTTCGGTCATATCCTTGAACACCCCCATGGTGCCCGTAATCTCATCCTTGTGGTTCTTCAGGAAAGAAGCGGACACGATAATGTCTGTATATCCGCCGTCACGGGTGACAAGCCGCATCTCGTGGTCCTTGAGCTCCCCCTTTTCATTGAGCTCGCTCATAATATATTTGGCGTCTTCAATCCCGTTCTCATAGATTGTGTAGACCTTTTTCCCGAGAAGCTCGGTTCTGTCGTACCCCAGAAAGGCGAGCATCTTTTTGGAAAAATAGACGATGCGGCCCTCAAGGTCGGTGGTAGTGATCCCGTCCACGGCACTTTCCAGTATATCCTCGAGGAACTTTTTGGTTCGAATGAGCTCTTCTTCCACCTGCTTTTTATCGGTGACGTCCCGTGCCATTCCTCTGAACCCGATCCGGTTGTCGTGATTGTCTTTCAAAAGAGTCACGGAAGCCTCAAGAAACCGCCGTTCGCCGTTCTTTCGCACAATTCTCCAGTCAAACCCCTTTTCAGGAACACCGGTCCGGTATACGTTGTTAAACGTGCGGTATACGGTTTTTGCACTATCAAGTTCCATGTAATCGCTGTACTTCATTGCCATCAATTCAGGCATATCATAGCCGAGTATGTCGCAGAGTGACTGATTGCAGAAGGTGATCCGTCCTTTCAGGTTCACCTCGTAATACCCTTCTTCAACGCTTTCAAGGATGTTTCTGTATTTCTGTTCACTGTTTTTCAGGCGGTTTTCCGCGGTCATTCGTTCGAAATTCATGTGGTTGGCACAGGAAGCGATCTGTGAAAACTCGGAAAATGCAAGAGCGTTCTCGTCAATGACCGTATGTCGGGTGGCGGACTGAATGAAAAAATCCCGGAAACTGTCAAGGCCGAATCTCACTTTCCGCCACAGAAAAGCGCTCAACAGAAAGGAGACCAGTATAAAAAACACAAACAGCCCGGATGCCAGAAGCATTCGTTTTTTGAATGTTTCTGAGAACCGGGCGCTCGCCTTATCCATCTTGGATTCCACATCATCGAGATAAACACCGGTTCCGATAATCCAGCCCCACTTTGGATACGACTTTACAAACGTCAGCTTTTCCGCCCGCCGGTCCAGGCTCGGTTTCTTCCACTGGTACCGGACAAACCCCTCCCCCTTTTTTTCACAAAGGGCCACCTGATCCTTTATCACCCGGACCCGTTCCGGGTCCTCAATGGCGGAAAGATCCCGGTTGACCAGAGAATCGATCGGGTGGCTCAGCAAGGTTCCGTCAGAATTCAGGACATAGACGTAATCGTCTTTTCCGTATGGGATGTTTTCAATCCTTTTGAGCACTTCATTCTGAACCACCGTTTCTTTGTCGTCCAGATAGGCGCCCGTGCCGATGATCCAGTCGAACGGTTCAAAAAGTTTCACATAAGAAATTTTCGGATAAATCATCTTGTCCGGAGAATCCGGTTTTCTCCAGTACGCTTTGACAAACCCGCGGCCGTCGTCTTTGACCTCTCTTATTTCCTCGCGGATCACATAGTTGCCCTCGGCATCCCGGAGGTCGCGCACATTTTCTCCTTCATACTCCGGCTCAGTGGGATAAAGAATTTCAGTGCCGTCCGTGTCCAGGATGAAATAGTATCCTTTTCCCCCATCAAATCGAACCGGACGGAGCGCCTCTTTGATAATCCGCCGGATCCGGGTTTCTGAAAGCTCTCCCCTGTTGTTTTCATACACCCCGCGGGCAATGTCGAAACCCTTATCCACCCTTGCTTGAATCTGGTTCCGGGTATCTTTCAACACCTTTTGGTTCTTATACCGGATATAGTTGATCACCCGGTTCACTTCCCTCTGCAAGTTCCGCTTTTCCTGCTCGATATAATCCTTTCTGAACCTCTCGATTTCCTTTTCATGATCCTTCATGGCAAGAAAATACCAGGAACAGAAAAGGGAAATACCCAGAAACACAAGCACAACCAATGATGTCAGAAGAGTGGCCGCCTTCAGGGATCTGAATATTTTCATAAAACGCCTTGCAGATGTAAGAGTCACCAGCCGCCCGCAAAGCGGGGGGCATAAAGTTTTGAAAAAACGATCCCTATCCCAGATGAAACAACAGGTAGGCACCGAACTTGTCATAGTGTTCGGACGTCAAGAACTCCACACCGGCCGTGCCCGGACATTTTTTCCGGACCACGGCATCCCGGACCACTTTCGACGCCGACTTATCATCAAGTGTGAACTCCACCTTGACTTTGTCACCCACCGTAAACTCGGTACGGTTAATAAGCTTCAGCTTGAGTCCTTTCCTGGACAGGTTTTCCACTTTCACCGGAACCCGTCTGCCCCGTTCAAACACCGCCCCTCTCAGGTTCACATCTTTTCTGGCCTGTTTCCTTCTCTCCAGCTTCACCGAATAAGAATAACCGCAACCGCACCTGGCTTTGAGCTTGACTTCCTTGTCCAGGCCGGAAAATTTGGACACATCCGTCCGTCTGGCTTTCCCGCATTTCGGGCATACGAATGTGGCGACGTTGTTCCCGTTCACAAACACCCTCTCAGCCATACTGTTATTCCCCTGTGTATGTTTCGGCGACCCGGCAACAGCAGCGGAATTTACAAAAACAGCCGTTTGATGCCCGTCTTTCCTTACAAAAAGTCCTTTTCAGTTGCTACTATGAAGTTAGATCAAAACAGGGCACCTGTCAATCTTTTTCAGAACGCCCTTGCCGCCACAAGAGTATCCACACTCTCCGCCCCCGCTTTTAAAAGCATGCGCCCCGCCTCAGTGCATGTGGCGCCGGTGGTATACACATCATCCACGAGCACGACACATCGGCCCCGGATATGATCCGGTTTTGCCACGCGGAATGCATCTTTTACATTCCGTTTCCGCTGCTCGACGCTAAAATCCGTCTGGGAAGGAGTCCGCCTGAAGCGAACCAGGCAATGACAGTCAATCAAGAGTCGGCCATCCCCTCCTGTCTCTGAAAGGATCCGGCGGCAAAGATTTTGCGACAGCACAAAAGACTGGTTGAACCCTCTTTCTCTGAGTTTCGTGGAATGAAGCGGGATCGGAACCAGCAAAGGCCGGTCAAGATCCGGGAAATACCGCCTGTATGCATCCAGCATAAGAATCCCCAGAGGTTGGGCAAGGCTGATCCGGCCGCTGTATTTCAAAAGATGAACCGCCTCCTTCATAACCCCGGCATACATGCCGGCCGCCCGGACCCGGCCGGCATCCGGAGGACGGACAATACACTTGCCGCAGAGGTGATTTCTTCCATCCCCCCCATGGAACTTCATACCGCAGACGGAACAGAACGGCGGCTCAAACGGATCATACCCCGTTTGGAGGCAGGACGGGCAGAAATACGGCTGAAGCGCTTCAGGGATCGAATCACCTGCCCCTGGCCCGTCGACCTCAATATAGCGGCCGCATTTGACACACTTTTCCGGGAACAGAATCCCGGCTAAACTGGCAAGTATCCGGTTTATGCCCCCTGTAAGATCTTTTGGGCGACAATTCGGCCGAATTGTGAACATGAGACCTCTTCCCCGTCCTTGATACCACCGGCCAGATCGGCTGTTACATATCTTGATTCAAGGGCCCGGCCGACTCCGTTTCGCACCCTTCCGGCAGCCTCGTGCCATCCCATATGATCGAACATCAACGCCCCTGACAGAATCAGGGAGCAGGGATTGGCCATATCCTTTCCTGCAATATCCGGTGCCGTGCCGTGGGTGGCCTCGAACACGGCGCACTCATCCCCCACGTTGGCGCCCGGGGCGATTCCGAGCCCTCCCACCTGGGCGGCGAGCGCGTCCGAGATAAAATCCCCGTTCAGGTTTGGACAGGCGATTACGTCAAAATTTTCCGGTTTCAGCAGCACTTCGGCAAACACCATATCCGCAATTCGATCCTTGATCATGACTTTGGAATCCGGGATTTTTCCGCCGTATTTTTCAAACACCTCGTCTTCGGTGATCACATCATCCGCAAAATTTTCAAACGCCTCCTCATACCCCCATTTCCGGAAATACCCTTCGGTGAACTTCATGATGTTTCCCTTGTGCATGAGGGTTACACTCTTGAGACCCTTGGCTTTTGCGTATTCCAGGGCCCTTGCCACAAGACGTTTGGTTCTTCCCGGAGAAATGGGTTTGATGCCGATGGACGAATCCCCTGGAATGGTGCATTTCAGTTCATCCTTTACAAATTGGATCAGCCTTGCTGCATTGTCGGATGATGAATCACATTCGATTCCCGCATACAGATCTTCGGTATTTTCCCTGAAAACGGTGATGTTCACCTTTTCCGGATGTTTCACCGGGTTCGGGACCGGCGGATAATACCGTACCGGGCGGATACAGGCATACAGATCCAGCTCCTGCCGGATCCGCACGTTCAGGCTCCGCATCCCTTTGCCCACCGGCGTCATCAGCGGCCCTTTTACGGCCACCCGGTGTTCCCGGATCGCTTCCACCGATGAGGCAGGGAGCCACTCTCCCGTCTGTTGAAAGCCTTTTTCGCCGGCCGGAAGTTCTTTCCAGTCCACAGCTTTTCCACCTCCATAGGCCGATTCCACTGCAGCATCCAGAACAGGGATGGCCGCCTTCCATATATCCTTTCCGATCCCGTCCCCCTGGATATACGGGATAACGACCCGGTCCGGAACGATTGGTTTCAGGTTCTGGTCAAGTGTGATTTTTCGGATCATTCAGCTTTCTCCTGTATGTTGTATGGTTCGCTGCCGGTGGGCCTCGTAAAGTGCTATGCCGCCGGCGACCGATGCATTCAGGGAGTTCACACCGCCGGCTGCGGGAATGTACAGCAGGTAATCGCAGGTCCGCCCGACCAGCGGACGGATTCCCTTATGTTCACCACCGACCACGATGGCCAGATCCCCTGTGAGATCAGCGTCATAGAGCCGGGTGGATCCGTGAGCATCCAGACCGGCCACCCAGACGCCCTTTTCCTTGAAAGACCGGATCAAAGAGGTGGTGTTGGTGACAAGATAAATATCCGAATGCTCCATGGCGCCTGCCGAGCTTACCGACACGGACGGGGTCGCGGATACGGCCCGGTCCTTGGGAATGAAGATCTCATCCACACCCGCGCACAGGGCCGTCCGTATGAGAGCTCCGAAATTGCGGGGGTCCTCCATGTTTTCCAGGATCAGCATGAAACAGGGGGCCGTTCTTTTATCCAGCCTTTCAAAAACGCGGGAGACTCCTTTGACGGGAAACAGAGAAACTCTGGCGGCAATGCCCTGATGCCGTGCGTCTTTTGTGAGTCTGTCCAGAATTTTCTGATCCACACGCTCCACTTCAATGTGTTTTTCACGGGCCAGTTCCACAACTTTTCCCGGCCTTGTCCTGTTTGCACCGGCTGCGGCAAAAACTTTTTCAAACCGCCTTCTGCCGGCCTTTAACGCTTCGGAAACCGGATGAATGCCGTACAGGATTTCCTGCTTTTGAGATCCTGAACTCACCTGATATGCCCGCTTATGATATCGATCATTTTCCGGCGGGCCTGTTCAAAATCATCATTGATGACAATATACTCATACCATCCTTTCCGGTCCATCTCCCTGCCCGCATTCTCTAGCCGCTTTTCGATCACTTCATCCGAATCCATACCCCTTTTTCGAAGCCGGTTTTCAAGCTCTTCAAACGAAGGCGGCATAACAAATATGGTGACAGCTTCGGGAAACGCCGTTTTGATCTGTTTGGCTCCCTGCACATCGATGTCCAGAAGAATGCTCTGTCCGGAATTGATCTTTTCTGCGAGAAAAGCCCTGGAGGTGCCGTAGTAGTTGTCGTGAACCCTTGCCCATTCGGCCCAGTAGTTTTCAGCGATTCTGTCCTCGAACTCCTTTTTGCTGATGAAAAAGTAGTCCACCCCATCCGTCTCACCGGCTCTGGCTGCCCGGGTGGTGTGGGAAACCGAGTAGGAAAGGCGGTGGAACTCTTTGATCACGGTCCTGCACAATGTCGTCTTGCCGGCGCCGCTGGGCGCCGATACCACAAACATACCGCCCTTTGCAGTCTGCATGTCTTTGGTCATTGTTTCTCTCCGTCCTGGGTTTCCTTTTTCCGATAAAGGGCCGAATATCTCTGGGAAAGCGTTTCCGCCTGAATCGCCGATAGAAGAACGTGGTTGCTGTCCGTCAGAACGATGGCCCGGGTCTTTCTTCCGTGGGTGGCGTCCACGAGCCGGTTCTGATCCTTTGCTTCATCCTTCAGCCGCCTCATGGGAGAGGAGTTGGGCGCAAGTATCGTCACCACTCTTTCGGCAACCACGGTGTTGCCGAAACCGATGTTCAGCAGCACCTGCTCCATGCCTGCATCCGTCTTTACCGATTTTGACTTATTCAATGTTCTGCACCTGTTCCCTTACTTTTTCCAGTTCGGATTTCACTTCTACAACAGACTGGGAAATCTTTGCAGAAGGAGATTTCGCCCCCATTGTATTGAACTCCCGGTTAAACTCCTGGACCAGGAAATTCAGCTTTCTTCCGCCTGGTTCATCAGAGGCGATGATCTGCCTTGCCTGTTGGATATGGCTTTTGGCCCGTACAAGTTCCTCGGAAATATCACTCTTGTCGGCCAGGGTGGCCGCCTCCTGGGCAATACGCGAGGGATCCAGCCCGTCGGCATTCCTGGTAAGTGTTGCAATTCTTTGTTCGAGCCGTTCCTTGTAAGCGGCCGGGATTGTCTCTGCTTCCTCTTCAATTTGTGCAAGCCCTTTTTCAATCCATTCGAGGCGATGCTCCAGATCCGCTGCAAGGGCGTTTCCCTCCTGTTTTCTCATCTCTTCAATCCGGTCCAGAGCCGCTTTGAGTGTTTGAGAAACAACCTGCCGAAGAGCCTCCTGATCCTGCTCTTTTTCCTGTGGCACGATCATGTCCCGGCCCGACAGCAACAAATCGAGAGTGATATCCGACTCGATTCCGCACTGATCCTTAAGATCAGTAAGGGCCCGGATATAACTTTCAGCCCGTTTTTGATCCACCGCAAAAGAGACCGAATCTGAAGCGGTGTTCTCAACCGAGATCCGGATTTCCACCCTGCCCCTGTTCAGCCGGGCGGATGTGTGTTTTTTCACACCGTCTTCCAGAAACCTGAGGGACTCGGGAAGGAATACCACCGTGTCCAGGTTGCGGCTGTTGTAGGTGCGGATCGAAACCGCAGCCTTGATTTCCTCTATCGTCTGCTCTGCCTGTGCAAAGGCCGTCATGCTATAAATCATATGCCATCTCCGATGTGAGCCGTTTTCTGTCCATCAGGTATTTCGCTCTTGCTTTCAAAAGAAAATCCCGCATGCGGCGATCGGCATAGTCGGGATAGGTCCATTCCAGCGGCGTATAATCCCTGTCTTTATAAATCAGGGTCAGATCCGCATACACGCCCTCACCGATACAGATCCTGTGGGCGTAATCCTTTCCGGTGGCAAGAACGAACCGGGAAGCAAGCAGATAGCCAGGATCAATATTCACTCTCCGCCTTCCGTCCTTTTCATAACGAGACTCGAGCCGGCTGCAGGTCTTTTTGATTCCGGCAAGCCCGTACTGGGGGATCATGGATTCAAACACCACCATCCGCCTGAAAAGGGGGCCGCCCATTTCCTTTTCGTAGTAGGACGTATAGTCGAAATCAAACCAGCTGCCGACCATGTCCGCTCCGCCGAATGATTCTTCCAGAAGGGGAAAAGCATGGGCAAAGAGTTCCGTCTCTTTCATGAAAAGTCCGATGATCAGCTTGGCCGGTTCCGGCTCCCTGATTACACTCATTTGTCAAGCGGTTCCGCCTCGTCCACCAGCATGATCGGGATGTCATCCTTTACCGGATATACCAGCCGACAGGTTTCACACACAAGACCTGTATGGTCTTCCCTGACCGTCACTTCTCCCTTGCATTTCGGGCAGGCGAGAATCTCAAGCAGTTCCTTTGATATATTCATACTCTTCTCCTTTCAACCGTGAGTCGATTCCATTGTTGGATGTCTGCATCCGCTGCAGTTTACAGTATTCTCCCCTCTTGTCCATGAGTTCGTCATGGGTGCCCTGCTCCACGATTCTTCCGTTTTTCAGAAGAATCACCCGGCTGGCGTGGGCCACGGTGGAAAGCCGGTGGGCGATCACGAAAGTGGTCCGCCCTTTCATCAAATTGACCAGGGCCTTCTGGACCACCTGCTCGGATTCCGCATCCAGGGCGGATGTGGCCTCGTCCAGAATGATAATCGGAGCATCCTTCAAAAGCGCCCGGGCAATACAGATCCGCTGTTTTTCCCCCCCGGAGAGACGGTTCCCAAGCTCCCCGATGATCGTATCAAACCCTTTGGGAAAATCTTTTACAAAATTGTAAGCATAGGCGGATCCTGCCGCATCTTCAACCTCCATGTCCGTTGCATCGAGCCGGCCGTACCGGATATTGTCCCTCACACTCTCGTTGAACAGGATCGGCTCCTGGGTGACAATGGAGATATGCCGGCGCAACGATTTCACTGAAAGGTCCTTTACGTCCCGTCCCCCCACAAGGACACGGCCTTTTGAGGCTTCATAAAACCTGGGGATCAAATTCACCAGAGACGTTTTTCCGCCTCCGCTCATTCCCACCAGTGCCAGCACCTCCCCCGGCTCCACATAGATGTTGATATCTTTCAAAACCGGCGGGTCATTCCTTGTGTAAGAAAACTCCACATGTTCAAACCGGACATCAAAAGCGGAACCGTCAAGATCTTCCGGATCCTCTTGTTCCACGATTTCAGGGGGCTCCTCAAGGACATCATATATCCGGGTGACGGCGGCCAGCCCTTCCTGAATTGTATTGTTGAGTTTGCTGAGCTTTTTTACCGGCTCATACAGCATCATCACGGCTGTGAGAAAGGAAAAGAACGTTCCCGGCGTGGATTCACCGGAAATCACCCGGGAGCCTCCGAACCAGATGATAAAGGCGATGCCGAGTCCTCCGAGAACCTCCATAACCGGTGAGGAGAGCGCCTTGAACATCACTTTCTTCATTTCCACTGTAAACAGTTTTTCCGTTTTTTCTTGGAACCGCTCTTTTTCCAGTTCCTCCATGGTAAAAATCTTGACGATTTTGCTGCCGGAAAAGGTCTCGTGAAGGAATGCGTTGATGTCCGCCATGGCCTCCTGTGTACCGGTGCTGAAACGCCGGACTTTCCGGCCGAAGACCACAATGGGATAAAATGCCGCCGGCAGAACCAGAAAGGCCGCTGATGCAAGCTTCCAGTCCATATAAAAGATCACGCACACAAGCCCTATTATGGTAAACACATCCCGGAGCACGTTGGTTACGGCACTGGAAACCATGCTTTTGAGAATGTTTACGTCATTGGTGATTCTGGCCATCAGTACCCCGGTTTTTTCCTTTTGAAAAAAGGACATGGGAAGATCGATGATGCGCTGGTATAACATGTTTCGATAGTATTTGATGACACTCTCTCCAACGTAGCTCATCAGATACTGCTGGCCGTACGTGCCCAACCCCTTGAGCAGAAAAACCGCAACTGCTATGCCGGGCAAAAGAAGAAGCATGGCCCTGTCCTGTTTGATGAAAATATCATCCAGCATCGGCTTGACAAGATAGGCGGAAAGAGAGGTGCAGCCTGCCACGACGATCATGCAGAACACGGCCACAAGAAGCCGTTTCCAGTAAGAGAGGATTACCTGCACAACTTCCTGCTGCCTGGGGTTCAGTTTATTCAGTATCTTTTTTTTCATAATCCGGTATTATCAGGCATTATCAAAAGTATTGTCAATAAATAAAAATCATGAGATCATGCGCCGCATGAAACAAGACCGGTTTATAATATATTTTCTCCGCCTTTACAATCTCGTATGGAAATCGATCCTGCCGTTCATAAAAAAAAACGCCAGACTGAAACAAGGCTTCCAAAAACGTACATCAGCCGATCATTTCAAAAAGGCCGACATCTGGATCCA